>JBDTFL010000367.1:0-10560 GCA_039937955.1 Polyangiaceae bacterium
ATGAGCCCGACGAGCTACCAGGCTGCTCCACCGCGCGCCAAGATCCTTTCGGATTCGGGCGCAACCTACTGTCGCGGCACGTGGGCTGTCAAGCAAAGGTGTCGTTCACTCGGTAATTCGGCTGTAATTATGTTTGGTGAACGCATCAGAAACGCGGCGCGCTTCACGGATGCAACGCTTTTCCGAGACCACCCTTCGCCGACGTCACCGCATTCGTTGGCCACGGGGCTCGCGCGAAAAATTTGAAATCGTCCGTCGCGCCGAATTCGATGTTGTCATAGACCTCGGTCGGCCCGCCGATCTCGAGCACGCATGGTCCGAGAGAATTGCCGTGGCATGGTTCGATTGGCGCGGTGAGCGGCGCGGTATTTCCGACGCCGTCGACCTTGATCGCCAACTGCCGTCCTGGCCAATCGTAGATGACGGTGATCTCGTGCCACGCGCCGCTCGACATCGGCGCGGTGAGCCGTAATCCGCGCGAGTCGAGTGAATCGGGCGGCGGCATCGAAAGCCAGACCGCGGCGACACCACACGACGGTGGCTCGTCCTTTCCGCACGTCGTCACCGAGATCGAGTTACGCGGAACCAAAAAAGCCTCCGGATCGATCGCGTGGTTCTCGGTGCGGTCCTCACGCTTTTCGAGACTCGCCTCGACGAAGACCATGCTCGTGTCTTGCCCGCCAGTGATGTTCCGAGGCTCCGCGGCAAACACGGTGACGACGATCGTCCACTGCGGCAACGACAAGAGTCGCGCGGGCGGAAATGGAGCGATGCCGAGACCGTGAACCGCTCCGGAATTTTTGCCGTCCCGGCCAGGGTCGAATCCGAAATGCAGAAAGTGCTTTCGATCCGGCGTGAGCGTCGAGCCACCGGGCGTCCGATCGTTCAAGTCACCGTCGAACGAATACCAAACGAGCGGTTTCACGAAGCTCGATCCGTCGTCAGCTGACCCGAGAGCGCCGAGCAGAGCGAGCGAAATGAAAATGCTCCCCTGCACGAACGATCGCATCTCAGTGAATCGCGGCTGCTCCGAGCCCCGCCTTCGGTATCTGCACGGTCGGACCTTCGCCCGGCCAAAGCGCAACGGGATACAACTTGAAATCGTCGAGCTTGCCGTACTCCCAATTCGCGTGAATGTCGGTCGGACCGCCGAGTTGGATCTGGCGCTGCGCTTTCTGAGTCGGGTTGCCGAGGATCGGTCCAGTGACCGGCGCTTTGACTCCAGCGCCGTCGACGAACACGCCCATCTGTTTTCGCTGAAGACTGAAGACGACTTTGATCTCGTGCCACGCCGACGGGACTGCCATCGGCACATTTGCGGTTGACGTCGTCGTCGTCGTCACCTCCGTTGGGGATTTTTGCGTCTGGAAGCGGGCCTCCACAAAGTCGTTCAGCGCGCCCGGCGTTGCAGCGACCATGCAGATCTTCAAGCTCACGGAGTTCCACTGATTCGTGAGCGAGTCCGTGCGGAACGTTTCGTTGGCCAAATAGCCATCGACGAAGATCGGCACGATCGAGCAGTCGGTGCTGTGGGCCTCGGCGACATAGACCGAGAACACCATCGTGAACTCTGCCGGATAAAAATAGCTCGGCAGAAACGGCATGATCGCGAGTCCGGTGATCGCACCTTTGGCCGAGCCGTCTTTGCCCGTGTCGTATTTGAAAACCAAACCGTTTCGTTGGTCTTCGGTCATCGTCGGCGTTCCACCGAGCGGATCTTTCAGGTCGCCGTTGAACGGATACCAAACCGAGGGATGCGGGTTGATGAGTGGATTCGTCCCCGAGCCTCCGCCGCCCGTCGGCGTCGGTGCGCCCGTCGTTTTCGGTGGCCCGCTCGTGTTTGCAGCGATGGCATCCGTCGACGCGAGCATTCCGAAAAGCGCCAATGAAGCCAACAACAGGCCGTATCCGAGACTTCGCATAGGCACCTCTTGAAGAGTTGGATCGATCCAATGAGCTCCCGAGCCCCTGAATCTCATTGCACGATGTTACGCTTGAGGTGATCGCCTGCCAACGAGAAATCGCCTGGATTCTAGGCTGCTTCATGAGACGTCGGCGACTCTCGCGCGCGCTACGATTTTGCGCGATGCTCGGCATTCGATGACGACTGCAGGCGCACCCCCTCCCCCGCGAAAACCTCCGCCGCTTCCGCCGCGCGCGCGCATTGCGCCGGCGCCGCTTCCGCAATCACGCATTCCGAATGCGGCGGCTCCGGTTCCCACCGCTGACGGCATCATGTCCACCGGCGCGAAGATGTCGCTCGCCGACATCGCGATGCAGCTGCGCGACGAGCAGCTCGTGGCGCGCGTCGTTCATTACAAAGCGGAGCTCGCGACCAACTCGGAGCTCGACGCCATCACCGCGCAGGTCGTCGCCGAGCTGCAGCTGCTGCAGAAAAATGCGGTCGCCGCGAATGCGATCACGCCCGACATCACTCCGGCCGATCGCGCGCAGATGGAGATCGAGCTCATCGAAAACTTCAAACAGATGCTGGCCCGGTTGTTCCGTGCCGACAAAATCTCCAGCACGTTGCAGCGTCGGTTGAGCGAGGTGTCGAAGCGCTTCGTGCGTCTCTTCTTCGAGAGCGAGCTCCACGAAAAATTGGCAGGTGAAGGCGACGCGGTGCGTGTGATGCGTCATCCGGATCAAGCGCTCTATCACCTGCTCGCGCGTCTCGAGCCGGAGATGAGCAAACAGCTCGACGCCTTCGAGTACGAATCGGCGGAGGTGAATGCGAGCTCCAAAGAGCTGCTCGCGTCGTGGATGAAAGAATTGCGAAATGCGTTTTTGGGACGCAACACGCCCGAGCTCAATGCGCTCGTGAAAATGCTGAACCAAGTGCTCACGAAGTTTTTCGTCGAGGAGCTGCCGCCCGGAAACGGCGAGCTCGCGTGGGAGGTCGTCAAAGAAGCGCAGCTCGGTCAGGCAAAAGTACGTGCAGGATACAAAGTGTCGGCTGACGCTTTTCCGCGCTTCCGCAAAGCGTTCGAGACCCGATTTTTACAGCGTTTGGTGACGTTCGCTGCAGACGAGATGCTCACGCGCGTGCGCGCCCAAGAGGGAAAATTCCGAAGCGAGACGATCCGCTTCGTCGCCGACCCCTACATCTACAGCGCCATCTGCGAGCTCGTCTGCGACGCGGTGTACGACTACCTCTACAACGAAGGCTTTTTGGATTTGCCGAACGACTGGAAAGACGCCGCGCTCGCGCAAGCGTAAGTCTAGGCTAACGCAAGTGACGACTAACGCTTACTGCGCCGGCGCCGTGGCAGCGGGCGGCTGAGTCATCTGCGGCGACGGCTGCGGCATGTCGGCGGGCGGCATCGCTTGCGTTGCATCAGGCGACGTCTCGACTTTTTTCTTCAGCGCCGCCACGGCATCACCTGCCGCATCACGAAATGTTTCGTCGAGCGCGGATTGCGGCGCGGGCAACGTGGGTACGATGAGCAAGTCGCACGTCAAAATCGTTTCGCGAGGCGCGATGCTGCGGATTGTGAGCTCGAGCTCCATGTCCTCGATGCTCCCTTTGACGAACTTGCCGTCGAGAACCTCCACGCCGTTGCCGTCCGGCACCGTGTGATCCGGAAAACGCGTGACGTACCAAATGGTGGCGAGCCCCTTCAGCACCGGCACCAAAAAATACATGTCTACAGTGCCGTTCTCTTTGGCCACCATGCGCACAGTTTTGAATTTGTCGGGCGCGAGCGATTTGTAATCGCCGAAATCCAAGATCGCTTTTCGAACATCTGCGAGCGGCGCGTCGACGATCGCCTCCGCGTGCCCGTAGCGATCTTGTTTTCCTTTGGGCGTGTAGTTGTTCTTCAAGAAATGGCCGTTGGCCGCTTCGAGGCGCTCGCGTTGTTTGTCGGGGCCGTTCTTCGCCGGTGCATCTTGGGCAAGCGGTGCAACAGGTGCGGCTGCGGATCCAGCTGAATTATAGGGCGATTTCACGTCGGGTGTGTCGCTGCCGCATGCGCCGAGAAGCACGCAAGACGCACTCATATACGTGCAGATTACAAATTTCGAAGATGAGCTCATTGATTCTCTATTTGGCGACGAAACGCGCGCGGCCGGTCTGCTGCCACCATTCGCGATAGCGCTGCTGGGCTTTGTCGCGTTCGCGTCGGGGAAGGTCGTCGTAGTAACCGAAATATTCTTTGGTGAGCGCTTTGAGCTCTTCGCCGGACGCATTGCGAATGCTGGGGTGCTCGTGCACGAGCGAGTCGATGAGCCACTCGATACGATGACGTGACGCGTTTTGCTTCCACCACTGCGCCCAGCGTTGGGGGTCGCTGCCGAAATCCTGGCGCGTGAGCGTGACCAGCGCGCGGCGTGCGTGTTGCGCGACCTCTTCGTCGTCCGATGAGAGCGCCATGACCAACGGGGGGACCGCGAACGACTCGCGGAGGTCTTCGAGCACCTCGATCATGAGCGCGCGACGTTGGCGTTCGACGTCGTCATCGCGAACGATCTTGCCGAGCTCGCGTGCGACGACCTCACCGTGCGCGCGGTCGATCGCGCGAATGGCCAGACGCCCAGCGCGGCGAATGCGGTCGATCGGATCGTGGAGTCTCGGCAAAAGACCGGCGAGCGCCTCGACGTACGGAAGCTCAGTGAGCAGAAATGTAGCCCAAAAACGCTCGATTTCGTCGGTGACATTGAGATGCGGAATCACGAACGGCAACGCGATGCGACGTTGCGCTGCGATGAGCCTCAAGATTGGACCACACGAGCTCACGGTCGGCGGCTCGTCTTCTTCGAGCTTCGTGTCGTTCGTGATCGGCCCCGGAAAGCGCGGCATGATCGCCGGCATCGCTTGCTCACCCAAACGAACCAAACCGGCTTGCGCTTGCTCGTCGCGTGGGTCGTTCAAATAGCGATCGATGAGGTCGGTGACCTCGGCGCTCACTTCTACGATGACCGACGGCAAGGGCTCGGCGCGATTGTGTGAGCTCGGCGGCAAATGCGGAGGGAGCGATATCTGCTGCTCCGATTGCG
This sequence comes from Polyangiaceae bacterium, assembly GCA_039937955.1. Lineage (GTDB taxonomy): Bacteria > Myxococcota_A > Polyangia > Polyangiales > Polyangiaceae > JAICXU01. The sequence continues at coordinate 4,999 of JBDTFL010000367.1, forward strand.
GATAGCCGCTGTCGTCCAAGAAATGCTCTTCCGCGATCTCGTCGAAGATCGAACGTGCTTCGTCGTCCGCGACATGACCTTGGTACGTTTGCGGCGGCGCAGAATCAGAGCCAAAAACACGCTCCGGCGGACGCAACGTCGGATCGATCGGATCTTCGCGCGGGATCGGCGGACGACCGCTCGGCCGCGGAAGCGTCGTGAGCGCGAACGTTGGCGTCGATTCGTCGATGACCGGAATTTCGTCGGGCGGCGCGTTCGAGTTGTACGTTGGCGTATGCGGGCGTTTGCGCGGCACCGAAAATTCCATCGTCGGGTGCTCGTGCTCGGCGATCTGTTCCGGGGTCATGCTCGCCGCCATGGGCGAATCTTGATTCGCTTCAACGCTGCCGGCCGGCGGTGAGCCTTGCGAAACGGAGACCGTGGCGTTCGTGAAGAGCGCACGACCAAGTGCCTCAGCGCGCTCCGAGCGATCCGATGGACGCTTCTGCGGTCCACGTTGTGGAATCGGAATGGGCGGCTCGGATCGGCGAATCGCGTTCGGGACCTCACGCGATGTTTCGGGCTCGGGGCGATACGAAATCGGATTGCCCCGCGAGCCTACCGACTTGGGCGCCATCGCCGAGGTGACCGTCGAGCTCACGCGACCTTCTTTGGCGCTCGCTGATCCCCCGGTAAAACCGCCCAATTTCTTCTTGAGGATTAATTTCTCGAAGGCCTGACCTGCGAGCGTCGCGAACGTGATGACGTCGGCGATCGCGTCGTGCGTGACTGCGACGTCACCTGCGTCGCCGTACAGCATCGCAACCGCGCGTGTGCGAACGATGACCGGAACGACTGCAACTGCAGCGCGTGCACCGCGATGCAAGTCGCCGATCATGACGGCATCCAAACCCTCGTGAGAGGGCGCTTGCACGACGGGACCTCTCGAATTGCGGGCCGTTGCGAGCAGGCCCGGAAGATCGAGCGGCACGCCGATGCCGGCAACTTGATCGCGTGATGCGCCAGGCCCGTACGCGTCGCGACCTTCGGCGATGTCGCCATGCACGACGAACAGCGCGGCGTAGTCGAAAAATTGGCGACCGAAATCGAAAACCAAATCCAAGATGCCGTCACGATCCGCTACGTTTTCCAGCTCTTTGCGTGCGTCTGCAAAGGTGAGCGGACGAAGACGTTGACGAGGCGGCTTGCTCGGCGAGGCTCCGATGTTGCGCAGCAAATTCGCGCGCGCCATGGCAGTAGGACCTTGGCTGCGTGTTTCATTTGCACTGGCGCTCTCGATTACGGGAGGCAACGAGTCGACGTCGGTCGGCGTTGGTGCGGGCGTCGGATCGGTGTCGGGAACGGGTGCTTCCGACGAAATAGAAACGATGCGATGCGGAACGATCGTGCCGGGCACCGCGGCCAATGTGGAGTCGCGAACCGCGAGAAATCCGGTCGACGTAACTCGGCGTGGCGAGACATCCGGTGGGCGCGGCGATCCGATGAAGCCTGGCCGCGCGCGCAGATCCGGACCCGGCGGAAGTGCTGCCCCCGGCGCCTCGTTGAAGATCGGCGGACGTGAGCTGCTCGTGATGTTCTCTCCCGAAAGCCGCATCGCGAGACGCTCGTGACGACGCTCGAGCGGAAGATCGAACTCGCGCGAGAGCGCTTGGCGAATGCGAACGAGCGGCACGATGCGCTGCGCGATGGGAACGCCGAGCGCGAACATGAGCTGCTCTTCTTCTTCTGGCGAAAAGGGCTCCGCGACGGCGACGATCAGCTGCTGACCGTCGGGCGACATTTGCAGCGGATAAATGGAGCGACGCGCCGCGAGCTCGACCGGCAACGTCTTGCGCGCGCGGTCGTCGGCGGGTGCAGGTAAAATTCCGGGTGGGCCGGCGATGAGGCCGAAGTCGTCGGCGGTGGCCGTGTTGAGCTTCGCTTCGTCGAGCGCGGTGACCTCGAGCAAATTGGTGACGAGATCGCCGCCGTAAAGGACTTGCCGCGAGAGCGCTTCCTCGACGGCGCGGATCGTGGCGATCTCGCGCTGGACGATGAGAGAGCTGAGTGACATTGGGCGCGGCTCCCTGCGAGCATCGCTTACCGCTGCCGCCCCCGTCAATTACGCTGATCGGCTTTTTTTCAGCGGCAATTCTAGACGCCTGCGCGTAGCTCGGCCCGGTCTCGCTTTTCTCGATTTACGGTGAGGTGTTGACTTCGATCAATGCGTCGACGAGCCCGGCGACGGTATGTGGCGACGCGGTTTTTGCGACTGCGACGCCGAGCTTTTCGGCGGCTTGGGTGGTGACCGGCCCGATGCTGATGACCCGTGTTTTTTCGAGCAATCGAAGCGCATGCGATCCGAAGAGCGCGCAAAACTGTTCGACGGTGCTGGCCGAGGTGAATGTGACGAAGTCGATTTCGCCGCGTCCCAAAGCGTCGGCGATGGCTTTTGCGTCCTCGGGAGCTGCCGGTTTGGTTTCGTACGCGACGATCACGTCGACGGCGTGTCCAGCTGCGCGCAGCGTGTCCGGCAAAATCTCGCGAGCGACCTTTGCGCGGAGGATCGCCACGCGTGATTTTTCGCCGAGCGTCGCGAGGAGATCGTTCGCGAGCGCGTCGCCTCGAAACTCTTTCGCGACGAGCGTGGGATGAACGCCCGCGTCCTCGAGAGCGTGCGCGGTCGAGGATCCGACGACGGCGATTTTGGAATTCGAAAATGCGTTCGCGATTTTTTGGCGGGCGACTTCGTCGAGCGTCGCTCGCACGCCGTTCACGCTGGTGAAGACGATCCATTCGTACGCGGAGAGCGATGCAACCGCGTGTTGAAACGGTTTCGGCTCGCTGGGCGTGTGAATCGAAATCACCGGAAAAACAAGGCACTTCGCGCCATGCGCGGAAAGCAGCGCCACACTCTCTTCCGATTGCGCGCGCGCGCGTGTGAGTAGAACGGTCTTCCCAGCGAGCGCGAGCCCAGCGCTCATTTTTTCACTGAGGAGCGCAGGTGGAAACGCCAGCCCCAACGATTTCGCTCGGGTACGTCGCGACTTGAAGAACTGTCTTGTCGGTGGGTCGATAGCGGTTGATCGTCGAGCCGCTCGATCCTGTGAACGTGTAGAAATCGCCGCCCCAATAGCCGAATGCCCAGCCGCCGATGATTTGAACCCCGGGCAACGGGTCGGTTCCGATCAGATCTCCAGTCGTCTTGTCGATCTCGCTGATGTTGGTGTCGCTCGGAATCCCGTTGCCGATGTCGGTAAGGCTGTCGGGCCAAAACGCGAACAGTCGGCCATCGCCCGTGCCGGTCAGCTCTGCACCATCAATGAGCGGTGAGAACTGTCCGATAAAGCTCGTCGTAAATGTGGGAATGTCGATCGATCCGAGTCCAGCATTTCCGCCGCCGCTCGAGTCGCCAGCGATGAACAACTGCTCGGCAGGACCGCCGCCGATCGTCGCAAATCCCATTCCGAAATTCACGAAGCCTTGTTGTGGCGTTGCAAACGACGTCGCAACACATGCGGCGGTTGCCGTGCTGACCTTGAACAAGTTTCCGTCGTTGAATTCGACGTACGCCGTGCCTCGACGATCGACCGCCATCGAGAACGGAGTAGAGCTCGATGGGCAGGCAATATTGCCGATCAGCGTGAACGACGCCGCCGGCGGATAAAAGCTGAGGAGCTGATTGTCGGTCGTGATCAAATAGATGAGCGTTGCGTCGGCATCCGGACAATCGAGGCGACTCGCATCGACGGGTGGGCGCGCGTCGATCGGTGGGATGTTCGCGTCGAAACCCGAATCTTTGCGACGCGCATCGGTTCCCGAATCGTCATTGCCGGTGACGACGGCGTCGAAGTCCCCCGGCAGCGCGGTTCGACTTCCGCACGCGAAAAATCCCCCGCTCGTGAGTGTGACCATCACGCCGAAAAGGACCGGGCGAAAGCGCATGCGGCGAAGCTTGGCGTGAACCGCTCCGCTCGACAAGCTCTCTGTCGTTTTCTCGCGAACGGGACGCTCAGCCACGCGTCGTCGAAAAAGCGTGGCTCCCCTCCCCCGATCCGAGATCGTTAGCAAGCTCACGATCCGCGCACACCTGCGAAGCCCCGTGTTTAGCGGCGTTTCATGCTAAACCGGGCGTATGGGTTTCCCCGTCATTCGCCCGCGCCGCTTGCGCGTGACCCCGTCGATGCGCGCGCTCGTGCGTGAGACCAGCCTCGCGCCGAGCGATTTCATCTACCCGATGTTTTTTCACGCGGGCATCGACAAACCGCAGCCCATCAAGACCATGCCCGGCGTGTCGCAATTTCCGGTTTCGGCGGCGCGCGAGCAGGCAAAGGAAATTTGGAAGCGCGGCGTGAAGAGCGTTTTGCTTTTCGGTCTGCCTACCAAAAAGGATCCGCGCGGCGAAAGCGGCTGCGATCCGAACGGTCCCGTGCCCCGCGCGGTTGCCGAAATGAAAGCGGCGGTCCCCGAGCTCATTGTGGTCACCGACGTCTGCGTCGACGAGTACACCGACCACGGACACTGCGGCATCCTCGTAAAAAACAAACAAGGCGAGATGGTCGTCGACAACGACTCGACGCTCGAGGTGCTCGCAAAAATGGCAGTCATGCACGCAACCGCCGGAGCCGACATCGTCGCGCCGAGCGACATGATGGACGGCCGCGTCGGACGTTTGCGAAAAGCGCTCGACGAAAGCGGATTCGAAACGACCTCGATTTTGAGCTACGCGGTGAAATACGCGAGCTCGTTCTATGGCCCATTTCGTGAGGCGGCCGATTGCGCACCGCAATTCGGAGATCGCGCGGGCTACCAGATGGATCCGGGAAACGCGCGTGAAGCATTGCGCGAAGCGGCGCTCGACGAGCTCGAAGGCGCCGACATGTTGATGGTGAAACCGGCGCTCCCGTATTTGGACGTCGTCAGCAAAGTTCGCGCAGCGACGAATCTGCCGCTCGGCGCGTACAACGTGTCGGGCGAATATTCGATGGTGCACGCTGCAGCGGCCGCCGGGATGATCGACTTGAATCGCGCGATGATGGAAGTGCTCACGTCGATTCGACGCGCCGGCGCCGATTTCATCCTGACGTATCACGCGCTCGCAGCCGCTGAGTTGTTGAACGCGTAATGAACGGCACGAGAAAAATGGGCATTCGGGGGCTTACTGCCGTCGCGTGGCTTGCGGTCGCTGCGATTCCGCTCACGCTCGCGATGCCCGGTTGCCAAGGGCGCGAATGCGAATCGGACGGCTACAAGGATTACGGCTACGGTCCCGGCGAGGGACATCTCGTCGACGCCAACACGTGGGAAACGACCCCGAACAACGCGCCTTGGATTGCGTTCGGTCCGTATCATTTGTGGGGCATGCATCCGGTCGGCCTCGAGGGCCGCGACATCCTCAACGTCAACGTTTACTACAGTGCCGACGCGAACCCGAACAACACGCCCGGCAGCAACTACACGATTGGCGCAGGAAACGGCGCGGACCAGCAGATCAGCGCCGACTCACGCACCGTGCTCATCAGCAACGCGACGTGCGCGCCCAACTACGTACGCGTCGTCATCCAAGCCGATCCACTTCCGCCC
>JBDTFL010000368.1:0-7019 GCA_039937955.1 Polyangiaceae bacterium
GTCGCACGCGAACATCGTCCAAGTTTTCGATCTCGGAATCGCGCCGGGCGCCGATCTGCTCGGGAGCAAACAGCCTGACGCGTATTACATGGCGATGGAGTATGTGCCGGGCTTCGACCTGGCGACGCTCCTCACGCGTTGTCGTCGTCAGCAAGTGATGTTGCCGCTCGAGATGTGCGCGTTCATCGCGGCGGAGGTCGCAAAAGGCTTGGATCACGCGCATCGCAGGCGTGATGAGCAAATGCGTGCGCTCGGCATCGTGCATCGCGACGTGTCCCCGCAAAACGTTTTGGTGTCGCTCGAAGGCGAAGTGAAGGTCACCGACTTCGGAATCGCGAAGGCTCGCGGCGCCATCGAATCGCACGAAGAGGAAGACACGCGCGCGCGGCAGCTGCACGGAAAATTCGGTTACATGAGCCCCGAACAAGCGCGCGGCGAGCAAGTGGATGCACGCAGTGATCTCTTTTCGCTCGGAATCGTTTTGTACGAATGCATCGCGGGCGTGAATCCGTTCAGCGCGCCGACCACGTTCGAAACGCTGCGCCGCGTGCAAGCTTGCGAATATCCGCCCGTCGAGCTCCTTCGTCCGGAAGCACCGTCGGAGCTCATCGCCATTTTGAAAACGGCGATGGCAAAAGAAAAAGCCGATCGCTATCCGGACGCAGGGCGCATGTACGAAGCGATTCTCGCGTTCTTGTATGCGCAGCAGAGTCGTTTTGGCGCGCACGAATTGTCCGAGTTTTTGGCTCGATTTCGTCCCGAAGAGACATCGGCGGTGCACGAGCTTCCCGGCGGCGCGCTCGAGGCCGAGCAAAGTGCAACGGCAGAACGCACGCCGATCGAAGTGCCGAGCCGCGGGCCCTCGAGCTTGTCGTTCACGCCGAGCGCACAGATTCCTTTGTCGACCGCCAACTTCGATCGCGCCGCAGAGATGGGTGAGCGTCGTGAGGTCACCGCGCTCGTTTTGGAATTTCCGCGTCGCGACTCCGACGCGCTCGTCGAACGCGCACTCGGAATCCTCACCCGCTACGGCGGCAAGATCGTGCGCCGCGAGAGCGAGCACATCGACGCGCTTTTCGGTTTGGACGATCCCGACGGTCGCGACACGGAGGTCGCCACGCGTTGTGCGCTCGTCACGTTGCGCGCGCTCGGCGTCTCGGCAGACGGCGCAGCACCGAGCGCAGGTTTGCATACTGCACGCGTTCATGTCGCACGCGACGGTGAGGTAACCCAAGACGATCGCTTGGTGACGCTGTTCACCACCGCCCGCGAATTTGCGCGCGCTTCACGCGGCGAATGCGCCATCAGCGCGGCGGCGATGCGCCAAGTTCGCGGACTGTTCGAGCTCGAGCCACTCGGTGACGGCGCCCGCGGAGACGCAGCCGCAGACGCACCGCGTACTGGTCTCGCCGGATCGGTCGTGAAAGCGGTTCGCGCTCCTGCCGACACCTTCGGACGATTCGTCGGGCGCAAAGAAGAATTGCGACGACTCGGCGAGGTGCTCGCAACCGCCACCAAACGAAACGCCAAAATTCTCACGCTGCGCGGCGATCATGGCGTCGGCAAAACACGATTGCTGTACGAGGTGGAGCGACGCCTTTCCAAAGGCGGCTACAACGTCGGCGTCTACATCGCGAGCTGCCCACCGCGCGGACGTGAGCTCCCGCTATCAGGAATCGTGTGCATGTTGCAGGTTCTTTGTGGTGTCGGCGAAATCGATTCGCCGGACCGCGTGCTCGCCGTGCAGCCACGTTTGCGTGCGCTCGGTTTGCACGACGAGGACGTCGCGGCGATCTTGAATGCGCTTGGCGCCGCTGTTCCCGCATCCAACCCGAACGCCAAAACCGCTTTAAAACACGCGTTTGGTCGCATGGTCGCTGGCCTCTGCGAAGACAAACCCTACATGCTCGCTTGGGACGTCGCGCACGGCATGGACGAAGATTCGTTCGCCGTCATCGACGCCGCGTTCGCTCGCTTGTCGCATGCGCGTCTCGTTTTCACGCTGGCGGCGCGCGCGGGATTTTCGCATCCACTCGAGAAGAGCGCGTCGCACTTGTCGATCGAGCTCGGTGATTTGTCGAGCCACGATGCAGACAAATTGGTGGCGGCGCGTCTCGGCGTCGATCACGCGCCCGACGAGCTTCTGCGTTTCGTGCGCGCACGTGCGGGTGGTCAGCCGCAATTCGTCGAAGAGGTCGTGAAAGCGTTGCAAGACGCGGAAGCGGTCTCGGTCGCCGATCGAAAAGTCGTTTCCATGAAGCTGGTCGGCCAAGAGCTCGCGCTTCCGAAAACGCTGCGTGGTCTCGTGGCCTCTCGCGTGAGTCGCTTGTCGATCTCCGAACGTGCGATCTTGCAAGCTGCTGCGGTACTCGGTGATCCGATCAACAGCGCGGTGCTCGCACAAATGGTCGGTCGCCCCATGTCGCAAGTAGAGGGTGCGCTGGCCGAGCTCGAAAAAGGACAGCTCGTCGTGCACACCGCAGCGAGTGAGGTTCGCTTCGCGTCGCCCATCACGCGCGAGGTCGTCGTCGACGCATTGCCGCCCGAGGCCTCTCGCGAAATGCACGCCGCAGCCGGAAATGCCTTCGAAACCGTGCTCGGTGAAGATGCGTCCGAGCAAGCCGCACGCATCGCCACGCACTTTTACGAAGCGGGCGATCGCGTTCGTGCCGCGACGTATTTCGGAAAGAGCGGAGACCGCCGCCTCGAGGCACGTCAAATCGAAACTGCCGCGCGTGACTTCGCGCGTGCCATCGAGCTGTGCGACGCACCCAATCACGATCCTGAAGAGCTCGCACGTTGGCTACGCGGTTTGTCGGATGCCGTTCGCACCGTTCGCTCGTGCCCGGACGCCATCGAAATGTGTGAGCGCGTTCTCGCGCGCGTAGACGCTGCAGGTGCACCCGCCACGCGCGTGAATGCGCGCGTCGACGCGGGCGTCATGCTCGCAGCGCTTCATCGGTTCGATTTGGCGCGCGAGCATTTTGCAGAGGCGGAAAAAGCAGCAGAAGGTGACGGCGCGCTCGCGAAAAAAGTGTTGCTCGCGTACGCCGAGCTGGCGTCGCGCCAAGGCGATTTCAATCGCTCCATCGCCATGCTCGAGCGCCTGCAAAAAATCGCCACAACGGAAGGCGACAAGCGCCAAGAGCATAAAATCCTGCTGCATCGTGCGCAGGCGCACGCGGGCCTCGGCGATCGTCGATCGGCATTGGTTGCGCTTTCACGCGCGGAGCAGCTGTTTCCGAGCGACGCCACGGCAGCGTGTGAGCGCCAAAAAATTCGTGGTCTCACTGACTATTTCAGCAAAGATTTTCGCGCTGCGGTTCTCGCCTGCGAGCGCGCAGTGGAGATGGCTCGCGATCTCGGCATCGCATACGAGGTCGCCATCAACCTCCACAATCTCGGTGACTCACTCGTTCACCTCGAAGATTTTCCGCGAGCATACGGTGCCTTCCGCCAATCGATCGAGCTGTGCGACGAGGTCGGCTTCGAGCGTCTCGCCAATCACAATCGCCTGTACCTCGCATTTTTGGACGGCGCGGCCGGCGACGCCAACGCCGAAGACATTTTGCGAAATGGAATTCGCTACGCCGAGACGAACGACTACACGTGGGACGCGGTGAACGGCGGCGCCTTGCTCGCGCAGCTCTTGCGGCGTCGTGGCGACATTGAAGGTGCGACGGTGGAGTTTTCAAAGACGCGTGAAACTGCGCGTGCGGTCGGCAATCGACTGCTCGCCGACGAGTGCGACACCGCGTTACGAGCAATGGCCGCGAAATAAAGTCGACCCGGCTTTTGCATTCAGGACAATGGTAGTGACGTCATGTTGAATCGTTTGGGCCGATTTTTTCTCCGCGCGTGTGTCGGCGTGCTCGGAGTCGGCTGCGCTCTGCTGGTTGGTGGATGCGGCGGGCCGCATCTCGCAAACGATGGAACCGTGGTTTTTCCCGAGTCTGGTGCACACGGCGCAACCGTCGTCACCGCGAACGGCGTCGAATTTCACGACAGCAGCGACGTTCCGAAACGCATCGTGAGGCGCGACGCGAACGAGCCCTGGCGGGCGCCCGTCGGGTTCATTTTGCCCAGGAACGGGAAGTTCACCAAGACGAGCAGTCCCACCATTCTCGCAACGCGCGGCGTCGCGATTGCGATTCGTCCAAGCGACACACGCGTCCCTTCTTGGGGAGGCGAGGTGCTCATGCGCGTCGACGTCATCGCTCCCGCAGCCGAAGGAACCGCACGCAACGGCGAGCGCATCACGATCATTTTGGATGGTCGAGGCGGCGACACACACGCGCTCACGGCAGCTGGGCTCGGGCAGCTCGCATCACGTGATCGCATCGCCGTTTTCGAAGGCGGGCACGCCGTCGTTCCGCTCATGCCCGCGTCGCATCGCTCACTCGCGCTCGCCGCGGTGGACAAGCGCATCTCGACGAGCGTTCCGCCCGGCACCGATCTCGGCGCGGCGCTCACGCGTGCCGAGGCCACGATGCAGCTCAAAATTCCCGGAGACAAACCGGCCGCGCAGCGCATTTTGGTTTTGACCGATGGGCACGCCGAGATCAGCAGCGCCGTCGAAGCGCAGATCAACAAGATGGCCGGCGAAGGAATTTCGATCAGCGTCGTTGCCACTTCAGCGTCGGTAGGCGCCACGAAGATCGCCGACGCTGCAATGTCTGGTGGTGGTGTCGTCGGATTTGCACACGACCTCGACGCGCGCATTTCCTCGGTAAAACAAGCCATTCCGCCAGCTGGCGAGCTCGACTTCGAAAATATGTTTCTCACGTTCGAGGGCATCCCTTCGCCGTCCCACGTCATCGAAGCTTCGGGCGGCGACGTCGTTTGGAGACTCGACGCCGGCGAGCTCGATCTCGGCGACATGCACGCCGGCGAGGCTCGAACGGAGATCGTGCGCGTCAGTGTCCCCGCGTGGGTGCCCGGCGAGCCTTTTTCATTTCGCGTGAGCGCTCACTATAAATCGATGCTCGAAGTCGGACAGCCGCTCCGCGAGATGCGTGCATCGATCCCATGCACGTACGACGACGACATCGAGCGCATCGCCAACTCACGCCATGGCGACGTCATCGCGTATGCATCTGCGCTCGCCACGCTTCGTCGTCTCGACGCTGCATTCGTCGGCGTCGGCGTGGAGCGCGCCGGTGGTCTCTTGAAGCTCGCACGCATGCATGCGACCTCGATGACGCTGCTCGCACGCGACACGAAGGATCCGGCCATCACCGAGCAGGCGGAAATTTTGAACGCACTGCTGTCGACCGAGTGATCGCTGATTGCCCTTATAATAAAGCAGATCCGCGATCGTCAAAATATGCCGGTTAGCCCCAAGCCTGCGCCGCCGAGGTAAAGCTGGGGCACAGGTACGAAGCTCACCGTTTTGGTTTTTACCTCACCAAGCGGTTTGCCGCCGTTGAATCCGTAGTGGAGCGCGGACGGTAAAAGATAGCCGGACCCGAACGCGACGAGGCCGCCGGTGACAACATCGGTCGCCCAATGTCGGTCGGCGACGATGCGCGCGACGCCGGTGGTCAATGCCGCGCCGATCATCAAAAGGCACGGAGCGAGGTCGGCGAACCCACCACCGTAGAGCGGTATGTGTTGATGGTGCACGCACGTCAGCCCGGCCATCGTTCCGACGGCCGCGACGTGTCCGCTGTAAAAGCTCTGGAAATCGCCGACGCCGTCGCAGTGGTTGTAGAGCAAGTTTCCGTGGGCATCGCGAACGTTGTTTTGCGCGTCGCAATCGCGAACGTATGGTCGTGCGCGGCCGACGGCGTGCTCCGCCGCGAGCGTTCCCACGCCTGAAAGTCCGAGGGATTGCAGGTTGATCAAAAACATTTGCAGGGCGACGTCTGCGTTTTGGTGAACGCCGAGCGCGACGAAATAAACGTCGATCACATACGGCGCGATCGTGGCGCCTTTGTAGAGATCGTCGCTCAGATTCGACGCGAACTCTTGCGTTGCATAAGAGCGACCTTTCAGTGCGCCGCGAACCCAGTTGTCGAAAAGGATCGGCGCGTTCCAGTTGGCTTGATGCGGAGGCGTCCAATAAGCGTTGATGAGCTCGGAGCCGACCGTGAGCCCGACGACGTCGACGACCTCCGCCAATCGAACGCGCGGCCAGTCCTTGCTCCATTCGACGCGATCGGGATCGGTCGCGTGCGCGCTCGGAGCGATCGTGAGCCCGAGCGTGAGAAGCGCGAGCGTGAATAGCGAGTGACCGAATTTCAAGCGAGAACCGTTTCGAGCGAGCGCCCGTTTGCAGTTTTTAATGTGTGAGCGCTGCCGCAAAAATCGAAGCGCACGAATCCGCAATCATGCATCATCGTCCGCTTGATCGGCGGACCATTGCCTTGAGCACAAGCGATAAAGACAAGCCCTCGTCCAGCTCCAGCTCCGACTCGGCTTCGCGATCGAGCGGCATTCTTTCGACGCTTTTGAAGCCGTTTGCCGAGGTGAAGGCGAACGAGGCGGCAGGTGCGTTGCTGCTCACGTTCACCGTCTTCCTTCTGCTCACCGCGTATTATTTGCTGAAGACCGCGCGCGAGCCGCTGATTTTGGTGCTCAAAGACGGTGCGCGTATCAAGTCGTACGCGTCGGTGGGGCAGTCGCTCCTCCTAATCGTCGTGATCAAGGTCTACAGCGAGATCGCGCGACGCGTGGGACGCTTGAAGTTGCTGGCCATCATCTACCTCTTCTTCATCGCGAACTTGGTGATCTTCGCGGTGATCGAGCGCGCGCACGTCAACATCGGCATCGTCTTCTTTCTTTGGGTCGGCATTTTCAACGTCACTGCCATCGCGCAGTTTTGGAGCTTCGCGAACGACATCTACACCGAGGAGCAAGGCAAACGTCTCTTCGCCATCATCGGAATCGGCAGCTCGGTCGGAGCCGTCGTCGGAGCCAAAATCTCGGAGTATTTGGTCAAAAAATCCGGACCTGAATTGCTGATGATCGTCGCGGCCGTCATTCTGGGCGCGTGCATTTTCTTGATGGGCATCGTC
>JBDTFL010000369.1:0-3280 GCA_039937955.1 Polyangiaceae bacterium
TTTTTGGCGGCGCTCGCTGCGGGCGCAACGATCTCGCAACCTGCGGAATGCGCGTTCAACACGGATGCCGGGACCACCGACTTCAATGCCGACAAGCTAACGCCGGTGACGAACGTCGATTGGTGCGACGCTTATGCGTTTTGCGCGTGGGCCGGAAAACGCTTGTGCGGAAAGATCGGCGGCGGCCCGCTTACGACCACTTCGATCGGTGATCCGAGCATGTCGGAATGGATGCGCGCGTGCACGATCGCGCCCGACGGCGGCACGCAGATTTACCCATATGGAGACACGCCGAGCGCAACTGCATGCAACGGCGCCGAGCTGGACGCCGGCAAAGTCGCCGAAATCGCATCACTACCGGCGTGCGTCGGTGGTGCGCCCGGCGTCTTCGACATGTCCGGCAACGTCGACGAATGGGATAACGGTTGCGACCACGCTACGGGCTCTGGCGACTGCTGCGACACGCGTGGCGGCGGCTTCCACGATTTCGAAACAGCGTGCGGCATCGGTGACGTGCTTCCGGCGAACTGCGCTGGACGAACGCGCGGAGAGACGCACAGCGACGTCGGCATCCGCTGCTGCAGCGATTGACAGACGGTCTGTTGAATTTTGACAGGCGTATGTGACAGCGTCAAAACGCTGGTTTTCAGCCATATTCGACGACGGCGCGGATCGATTTTCCTTCGTGCATCAAGTCGAACGCTTCGTTGATGCGCTCGAGCGGCAGCTTGTGTGTGATGAGCGTGTCGATGTCGATTTTTTTCTCCATGTACCAATCGACGATCTTCGGAACGTCGGTGCGGCCACGTGCGCCGCCGAATGCGCTGCCTTTCCACACGCGTCCGGTGACGAGCTGAAATGGGCGCGTCTTGATCTCTTGTCCTGATCCCGCGACGCCGATGATCACGGAGACTCCCCAGCCGCGGTGACAGCACTCGAGCGCTTGGCGCATCAAGTCGACGTTGCCGACGCACTCGAAGCTGTAGTCCGCGCCGCCGCCGGTGAGCTCGACGATGTGCGCGACGACATCTCCTCCATTTTGGCCGGACAAATTTTTCGGATTCACGAAATGCGTCATGCCGAATTTTCTCGCGACGGCTTCACGCGCGGGATTGATGTCGACGCCGATGATTTTGTCGGCGCCGGCCAGGCGCGCGCCTTGGATCACGTTGAGCCCGATGCCTCCCAATCCGAACACGACGACATTTGCTCCGGGCTCTACTTTTGCCGTGTAAATCACCGCGCCGATGCCGGTGGTGACGCCGCAGCCGATGTAACAAATCTTGTCGAACGGCGCGTCATCTCGAACTTTTGCGAGCGCGATTTCCGGCATGACAGTGTGCTGCGAAAATGTGGAGCAGCCCATGTAGTGGTGGATTTTGGTTTTGCCGATCGAGAAGCGGCTCGTGCCGTCGGGCATCACGCCTTTGCCCTGCGTCGCGCGAATCGCCGTGCACAAATTCGTTTTGCGACTGAGACACGATTTGCACTGGCGACATTCCGGCGTGTAGAGCGGAATCACGTGATCGCCTTTTTGGACGGTCGTGACTCCCGCTCCGACGTCGACGACGATACCTGCGCCTTCGTGTCCGAAGATCGCGGGGAACAAACCTTCGGGGTCGCCGCCCGAGCGCGTGAACTCGTCGGTGTGACAGATGCCCGTTGCCTTGAGCTCGACCAAAACTTCGCCGGCCTTGGGTCCTTCGAGATCGACGGTTTCGATGACGAGTGGTTTGCCGGCTTCGTAAGCGACCGCAGCGCGCGTTTTCATGGTCGCGATGCTAGCTGCGAATCACCCTATTTTTCCAGGTCAATTCGAATCAGATCGTGATCGGCGCGGGCATGAAGAGCAGCACGAACCACGCGAGCGTGAAGATGGCGATGATCTTGCGCGCGAGATTGAGCGGCACGCCGCCGGTCGCCGGATGATCGAGCAGCGTGTGTTTTTTGAACATGCCGCCACGCACATCGAGCGCGATGAACATGCCGAGCGCTGCAAACCAACCGAGCCAATAAATGGGTGAGCTCGCCTTTTCGGAGCCGACCCAAACCATGCCCAGCAATGCGATGAGCCCGGCGATGCGCACGCGAATGCTCATCACGTTCGATTGTTCGATCGCTTCGTCGGTCGCCGTGGCGGTACCGATGACCGCGAGCACGTGAAACCACAAAAGCCAGAAGAGCGAATTTTGAATGTGATTTCCCATGCGGTAAAAACCGATGCCCGCGTGAAGATCACGCAGCGTGTACGCGGCAACCGACACGAAAAAGAAAACCAGCATCGAGCGATGTACGGTAACCGCGACGCGATCTTGCCGCGGACCGAGCAACGCGTAGGCGACATGACCGCCATCGAGCTGCGTGACCGGAAATAAATTGATCATCGTGACGAGCATTCCGCCCCATGCCGCGAACGCGACTGGCGAAAGCGAGAGCTCCATTCCGGGCGGGATATTTCCGCCAAAGAAATGATCCATCACTTTGAGCGCGAGCGAATCACCGAGCTCGAGCCCTTGTCCGCTCGAAAGTGGAGCGAGGCCCGAATGCGCGGCGCCCCACAAATATGCGGGGATCGCGACGCAGAGACCAGCCAGCGGACCCGACGCGCCGATATCGAGCAACGCATTTCGCGTTTTGATTTTTCCGCGCATGCGAATGACTGCGCCCATCGTTCCGAGCAGCGAAAATTCCGGAATGGGCAATGGAATGAAAAACGGAAGGGACGCGTCCACCTTGTGGATGCGCGCCGCAAAGTAGTGACCGAACTCGTGCGCGAGCAAAATCGCCGTGAGCGTGCCGGCGAATTGCGCACCGTGCACCACGCGGTCGTGCACCGTGCCCGCTTCACCTTTGTACGAAACGAGGAACATGCTCGCGACCGTCGCGAGAAAAAGTCCGATGTGCAGCGACCAGTTCGTTTTTACGCGCGGCGCATCCTCCCCGAGGGCGGCGTCGGTGTCACCGGAGGGCGTCGCGGAGCGCCCGAGCGAGTCGTTCGAGCTGGGGGGTGAGTCGGGCATCGATGGTTCCAAGGTCGGTGTGCAGGACGAGTGAGCCGCGCGCAAGCTCGGCGTTCGGTTCGATGACGATCGATTCGCCCAATGAAACAGTGTGCTCACGTAGCGCGTCGACGTCGATAGGGTTCGCTTCGATCCGCGCTTTTTTGGCCCCTTTTGCCTCTGAAAGTGCAGCATCGGCCATGGCCGCGATGATTTCGGGGGTCAGCGCGAGAGCGCCGCCAATCAAACGCTCTGCAAGCGCAACCGCGAGCTCGGTCGTG
>JBDTFL010000370.1:0-3177 GCA_039937955.1 Polyangiaceae bacterium
GGTTCCGGAAGTTACTCCGCCCCGGCAGCTACCGCGACACCTGCAGACAACACTCCGCCCCCCGGTGTAACCGACGGCTCCGCGAAGGCATACTTCGTCGCGAACGTTTATCCGCTCTTGATGACGACCTGTGGGTCGTGTCACGTCGCGCCTGGTTCGGACGGCGCGCCGCCGTGGCTTTCTTCGGCGACTGCAACCGACGCGTACACGAGCATCGATGCGCGCGGTTACATCACGCTTCCGAATTCGCTGCTCCTCAAGAAGGGTGCGCACGAGGGGCCGGCTCTCACTTCCGACGAGATGACGGCGATCAACCAATGGCTCACGCTCGAGATTCAGGTCCGAGGTAACGCGGCGCCGGTCGATCTTCTTGCGAAGCTCGGCGACTGTTTGGATCCCACGCTGTTCACGGCGATCACGCTCGACAAGCTCCAGACAACGCCACGCAAAACCGAGAATACCGACCGCTGCACCGGCTGCAACAAAGCGTATTGCCAGAATTGCCACGAGCAGGGCGAATACGACATGGTCTCGAACGACGGGAAGCTCGGAATCTCGACGATCAAGCAGCTTCAAGCAAACGCTACGGGCTCTGACGGATCGTATTTGATCGAAAAATACATCACGACCAACGGCACGACGCTCGTCCCGGCCACCGCGATTATGGACAAGTCGACAGTGACGCAAACCGGTCCTGCCTACTCACACCCGATGTTCGTTGTTTCGAGTGACATGAGCGCGGCCATTACCGCGTTCGCGCAAGATGCCATCACCAAATACAACGCGAAGAGCTGCGGTCAGTAACCAACGACGAACCTTGCGCGGAGCCCGACAGATCCGTCGCAGTTCAGCAGAAAAGTAGCCAGAACACCGCGAGAACAGACAAGCAGTCGATGAAGTAAAGGCGGAGGCTACGACTGTGTAGCCTCCGTTTTTTTTTGGCCTAGGATCCATCCCCATGAACCTCACCGCCAGGACCGATCCTCGATTGAGGGTGCTTTATCTCCTCGCGGTCGCCTTCGGAGTTTTCTTCCTCAGGCATGCTTGGGAGGTTAGTGCGCTCGTTGCCGTGCAAGCGACGCTTTGGCTGATCGTGGGTTTGGGTCCTCGCAGGTTGCTTCGGCAGATCACGAAGCTCTGGGGCTTCGTTCTCTTCATCGTCATCTCCTACGCACTCTGCGCCGACGATCCGTCAACGGACCAATGGACGCGCATCCATCTCGTCTGGTTCGACCTTCCGATCAACACCATGGGCGCCGTCGCCGGCATTCTCATGGTGCTTCGCCTCCTCTGCGTGATCCTCGCATCGCACGTTGCGCGTGCGGGTGACGGTCGCGCGATCGCGGCGGGTCTCGGTAAGCTCGGCGTTCCAAAAATTATCGCGGCGTCAATCGATGCCGTTCTTGCGCTGCTCGATGGTGATGGTGGACGCGGTCCCCGAGGTCGAGGCAACGGCGGCGGTGGTGGTGGTGGCGGTGGCGGTGGCGGTGGCGGCGGCGGCGGAAGAAATCGAATGCCAGGCGAGGAGCCGCAAGAAGGATTTTTTGCATCCGTGCGTCGACTCGGTCGCGGCGATGTTGGGCCGATCGTACGACGCATCGATCGTCAAATTGCACGAACCGAAGAGCACCTCGAGGGCGAGGATCTGGGCCCGAAAGGGCGTGAAATCGCGAAGGACGTGGCGATCATCGCGGGCATCGCGCTCGTCATGCTCGGTATCAAGGCTCTCAAAGTATTGCCGAGCGTTCCGTTCGCACCAGGGCACAAGCTCGTCATTCTCACGCCGCTCTACATCGTCGCGTCGCTGAAAACGAAGTCACGCTTCGGAGCCACGCTCACTGGTCTAACGATGGGCACCGTCGCGTTTCTCCTTGGTGATGGTCGCTATGGCATCTTCGAAATTCTCAAACACTTAACTCCTGGTCTCATCTGCGACGCGCTCGTTCCGATCGTGATGACCGTTTGGCGTACGCCCGGCCCGGTCGTCTTCACTATCCTCGGCGGCATCATCGGCGCTGGCCGCTTCGCGACAATCTTCTGCATCACGCTCGCACTGCAACCCCCTAAGATCGCATACGCCATGCTCATCCCCGGATTGTCGGTGCACACTGTCTTCGGCGCACTGAGCGGTTTCGTCAGCTACCAGATCGTCAAAGCGATGCAGGTCGTTCCCGAAGCCATCGCTGCAAAAACCGGCGACCCTCCTGCGGCACCCGATGACATCGTGCCCGTGCTTCAGATCGAACAGAAAGGTAGAAGGTCGTCATGAGCAAGCTCGTCGCAGATGACGGTAGAACGCACATCACATCGTCACTGATGCGTGAATCGTTGGTCGATCGAACGGTCGTTGCACGTACCGACAGCGAGCGCGAATACGCGATCTTGCCCGACGTGGTCCTCGTTGGTCTCGGGGGCCATTCGATTTTCGATCGAGGAAGAGAGGCTCTTTTCCCGCTCGTTGAAGAGCTTTCTCAGCTGCGACATCACAAGATGGTGATCGGTGTCGGCGGCGGCACGCGCGTGCGTCACACGATTTCGATCGCGCTCGATCTGGGATTGCCGACGGGCGGCGTTGCGCAGCTGGTTGGCGCGATGGAAGAGGCGAACGCGGTTTTCTTGAACGCGCTTCTCGCAAAGCATGGATCGATCGTCATGCAGCGCGAGCATTTCTGGGAGCTGCCGCTCTATCTCGAAAATAAAATGCTTCCGATCGTGATCTCGATGCCGCCCTACCACTTTTGGGAGCCGCCGCCGGAGGACGGTCCGCTGCCGACACACGGCTCGGACTTCGGGCTCTTCATTCATGCTGAAGTTTTGGGGATGAAGAAAATATTTTTCGTGAAGGACGAGGACGGTCTCTACGATCGCGATCCGAAGAAGCATCGTGATGCGAAGCTCATTCGAAAAATTACGCTCGAGAAGCTTCTCGAGCAGATGCCCGAGGAGCTCATCATCGACCGTCAGCTCTTCAGCGCGTGGAAGAACGCACGGCACGTCCGCGAGGTGCACATCGTGAACGGACTGAAAAAAGGCGAGCTCACGCGTGCCCTCGCCGGCGAAGACGTCGGCACGGTGATTACCAAGGAGGCGCGTCATGCATAGTCACAAAGGTGGCGAACGCCGCACCATCGAGAGCAAATTCGCCGATTCACCGCTCACGCAAAACAAACCGGGAGA
>JBDTFL010000371.1:0-3141 GCA_039937955.1 Polyangiaceae bacterium
AAGCTCGGTTTGAAGGGCTGGCCGCGCGTCGCCGAGGACATCATCGTCGCCCGCGACGTCATACTTGCAGAATACACAGGTGCGAAGTACCACCTCGCGCATGTGTCCACTCAAGGGGCGGCCCGCATCATCAACGAGGCAAAATCACGAGGGATCGCGGTCACTGCGGAAGTAACGCCGCACCACCTTTTGCTCACCCACGAAGCGCTGCTCGGCTATGACACCGCGTGCAAAGTGAATCCGCCGCTGCGTGAGCAGCACGACGTG
Source organism: Polyangiaceae bacterium (assembly GCA_039937955.1). Lineage (GTDB taxonomy): Bacteria > Myxococcota_A > Polyangia > Polyangiales > Polyangiaceae > JAICXU01. Next base: position 268 of record JBDTFL010000371.1, read on the forward strand.
GACGCGCTTCGCAAAGCTCTCGCTGATGGAACGATCGACTGCATCGCCACGGATCACGCGCCGCACAGCACGCTCGAAAAAGAATGTGAGCTCGCGGAAGCCGCGCCGGGTTTGACCGGTTTGGAATTGTGCGTGCCGCTTTTGCTCTCGCTCGTCGATCAAAAATTTCTGACCCTGAGCCGCTTCGTCGATGCGCTCACGCGAGCTCCAGCAAAAGTCGTGGGCCTCGAAATTCCGAAAATCAAAGAAGGCGCGCGCGCAGATTTGGTGCTCGTCGACCCGAACGAATCGTGGACGGTGTCGGCTACGGCGTTGCGATCCAAAGGGAAAAATACGCCGTTTTTGAATCGTGAGGTCAAAGGTCGTGTGCGCATGACCATCGTTGCGGGTGTCGTCGCGTTCGACGCGCTGGACACGAACGCGAGGAAGTCATGAACGAGCGCGCCCATCTCGTTCTCGCGGACGGCAGCGTGTTCGAAGGATTTTCGTTCGGCGCAAAAGGCGTCACCACCGGCGAAGCTGTCTTCACGACGACGATGACCGGCTATCAAGAAGTGCTGACCGACCCATCGTATTGCGGACAGCTCGTCGTGATGACGGCCGCTGAAATCGGAAACACCGGCATCAACGCGGAAGACACCGAGGCGATCGACGGCAAGCCGCGCGTCGCAGGATTCGTCGTGCGTGACTTGAGCCCGATCGCTTCGAATTGGCGCGCACAGTCGACGCTTCCCGAATACCTGGAAAAACACGGGATCGTAGCGATCGCGGACGTCGACACGCGCAGGCTCACGCGCCACTTGCGCGATCACGGCGCGCAAAACGGCGCGATCGGAACGGAGCCCGTCGCCGCGCTTTTGGAGCGCGCGAAAAATGCGCCCGACATGAACGGTTTGGACCTCGTTCAAAAAGTCACGCCGCGCGAGCCGTACGCGTGGACCGAAGGCCGCGGGAGATGGTCGACGAGCGGCGATGGCCTCGTGAATCGCGAGGCACACTCTCCCGAGGGTCGGTCAGCAAGACCGGCAAAGCATCACGTCGTCGTCATCGACTTCGGCATCAAACGAAATATTTTGCGTTGCTTGGTCGACAGCGGATGTCGCGTGACCGCGGTTCCTGCACGCACCACCGCCGCCGAAATTCTCGCGTTGAGCCCCGATGGAATTTTTCTCTCGAACGGCCCCGGCGATCCCGCGGCGGTCGAGTACGGCATCACGACAATCCGTGAATTGCTCGGCAAAAAGCCCATTTTTGGCATTTGCCTCGGACACCAACTACTGGCGCACGCGGTCGGCGGAAAAACCTACAAGCTCAAGTTCGGACATCGCGGCGCCAATCAACCCGTGCACGATTTGGAAACGGGACGGGTCGAGATCACGACACAGAATCACGGTTTCGCGGTCGACGTGGCGTCGCTTCCGAAACATGTAAAGTCCACGCATTTGCATTTGAACGACGGCACGAGCGAAGGGCTGGCGGTCCTCGGCGAGCGCGCATTCAGCGTGCAGTACCATCCTGAAGCCGCCGCGGGCCCGCACGATTCGCTGTATTTGTTCCAGCGATTCACCGAGATGATGGAGAAGAAGTAGGTCTCCCCTCTCAAGCTCTCCAACAACCGCCAGAACGTAAAATTCAATGTCGTCCTGGCATGTAGGGAAAAGTCCGCTACATTGTTGTGCACGAATGAATCGCCCGCTTCTGCTCGCGAAGATCGCGTTGGCCGCTGCAGCCTGCGCAACGGTTGTCGCGTGCTCACAATCCGCCGCATCGAAAAAATCGGGCGACGGTGACGACACCGGCGACGACTTCGGCGGAGACTCCACCGGCTTGCCACCGGCACGCACCCCGGATCAGTCGAACGACGAGTCAGGCGCATTTTCCCCGGGCGGACGCAAATCGAGCGGCGGCACTCCGGACGGCGGACGAGCCGTTCCGACCGACGACGACGCAGGAAGCACCGCGCTCTCGTTGTGCGCCGACGGCATCCAACCGGGCGACGTGAAAATCGTCGAATTCATGATCTCGTCGGTTGCCGGGTCCGGCGATAAAGGCGAGTGGGTCGAGCTTCAAAGCACGCGCACCGACTGCATTTTGGACGTGAGCAATCTCACCATCTCCTCACCGCGCGGAACGGGCTCTGACACGGTGACGATCAACGACGGATTGCAGCTGAATCCCGGTGACACCTTTTTGGTCGCAGATTCGTCGGACACCACGGTCAACAACGCGCTGACCATGCCGCTCTATGCGTGGGGCAGCTTCGACGTCCTGAAAAATGACGGCGACGAGATCGACGTCACGCTTTCCGGAACGACCATCGACTCGCTCACCTACCCGTCTTTCGGAAATCTCGAGACCGGAAATTCCGTGAGCTTCCCGTCGGATTGTCAGTGGTCGGATCGCTCGGATTGGTCGCGCTGGAGCTACTCGTTCGACACCTACTCGGGCGTGCTCGCCGGAACGCCGAACGCGCCGAACGACGACGTGACGTGTTTCTGAGCGCTTTTCTGCTAATTACGCCGCGTGACTAAGAAGACGATCCATTTCGTCAGCCTCGGCTGCCCGAAGAACCGCGTCGACAGCGAGGTCATGCTCGGCGTCGCGAAAAGAAGCGGCTATTCGATCGTCGACGACGCCGGCGAGGCAGAGACCATCGTCGTCAACACGTGCGGGTTCATCGGCGAGGCAAAAAAAGAATCGATCGACACCATCTTCGAGCTCTCGCTCCTCAAAGAAGCGGGCTCGTGCAAAAAACTGGTCGTCGCTGGCTGTCTCTCGCAGCGTTACTCGAAGGACCTCGAAAAGCAGATGCCCGAGGTCGATCACTTCTTGGGCTCGAGCGACATGCTCAAGCTCGCCGACGTGCTCGGCTCG
>JBDTFL010000372.1:0-6417 GCA_039937955.1 Polyangiaceae bacterium
GCACGCCGAGGATGTTGTAGACGAACGCGAAGAAGAGGCCTTGTTTCACGTTGCGGATCGTTGCGCGACTGAGCTTCAGCGCTCGCGTGATCCCTTGGAGATCTCCTTTCACGAGAGTCACACCTGCACTCTTCATCGCGACGTCGGTCCCCGTTCCCATCGCGATGCCCACCTCCGCTTGCGCCAGCGCGGGCGCATCGTTCACACCGTCACCGGCCATCGCGACGATGCGTCCTTCAGTCTGTAATCGCTTCACGGTTTGTGCTTTTTGATCGGGTAGAACCTCCGCGATGACCTCGTCGATGCCGAGTTTTTTCGCGACAGCGGTAGCCGTCGTCTTGCTATCGCCCGTCAACATCACGACGCGAATGTGCTCGTCGTGGAGCTCACGTAGCGCAGCGGCGGTCGTGTTTTTTATCGGATCAGCGACACCGATGAGCCCCGCGATCCTTTCGTCAATAGCCACGAACATCACAGTCTCGCCGTCACCGCGCATCGACTCCGCACGCGCACTTAGATCACCGATGACTACGTGAAGGTCGTCCATCAGCTTCGCGTTGCCGAGCGCGACGCGATGCGCGTCGATGGTTCCGGTCACGCCCTTTCCGGTACGCGACGTGAATTCCGTGACCGCTCCGAGCGAGATTTTACGCTCTTTCGTGCCGGCGACGATTGCGGCGGCCAACGGATGCTCGCTCCCCTGCTCTAAGCTGGCGGCGAGCTTGAGCAACGAATTTTCGTCGCCGCCCTTGGCAGCCACGATGGAAACTACCTTAGGCTTTCCTTCAGTGAGGGTGCCGGTCTTATCCACGACCAGAGTGTTGACCTTACGCATTATTTCGATGGCCTCGGCATTTTTGAAGAGCACACCGAACGATGCGCCTTTGCCCGTTGCCACCATGATCGACATCGGCGTCGCGAGACCCAGCGCGCACGGACACGCGATGATGAGCACGGCGACCGCATTGACGATCCCGTGAGCCATCCTGGGCTGCGGTCCGAACACCGACCACACGATAAACGTGATCACTGCCGAGAGAACGACGGCGGGAACGAAATAGCTTGCTACGACATCGGCGAGCTTCTGAATCGGCGCGCGGCTCCGTTGCGCCTCTCCGACCATGCGAACGATTTGCGCGAGGAGCGTTCCAGAACCGACGCTCTTCGCCTCCATCACCATGGAGCCCGTGCCGTTGACCGTTGCGCCGATGAGTCGATCACCCTTGTTTTTCTCGACTGGAATCGATTCGCCGGTGACCATCGATTCGTCGACTGAGCTCGTCCCTTCGAGCACGACGCCATCGATTGGAACTTTTTCTCCAGGGCGTACGCGGAGTCGATCGCCGACCGCGACGTCATCGAGCGGGACGTCCTCTTCTGCACCGTCCTTGGCGATCCGCCGCGCAGATTTCGGCGCGAGATGAAGTAGCGCTCGGATGGCGGCGTTCGTTTCGCTTCGTGCGCCGAGCTCGAGGATCTGCCCGAGCAATACCAACGCGACGATGACAGAAGATGCCTCGAAGTAGACCGCGACCACGCCACCATCGCCGCGGAACGACGCGGGGAATAGCGAGGGCGCAAGCAACGCGACAACGCTGTAACCATAAGCAACCCCGATCCCGAGACCGAAGAGCGTGAACATATTGAGGTTACGACTCACGAGCGACTGCCACGCGCGGATGAAGAACGGCCATGCGCCCCAAAGAACGACCGGCGTCGCTAAAGCAAACTCGATCCACGCGACGACCGACGCGCCCAATGCGTGGTGTAGCGGCATTCCTGGAATGAGATCGCTCATCCCCATCAAAAAGACGATCGCCGAAGGTCCGATCGTCACGAAGAAGCGGCGACGCATGGCGATGAGCTCGGTGTTGGGCGCTTCATCGAGTGTGATCACACGCGGCTCGAGCGCCATGCCGCAAATCGGACAAGGTCCGGGAGCGTTACGAACGATCTGCGTGTGCATCGGGCAGACGTATTCGACCTTCGTGGCGAACATTTCGATCGACACAGCACGCTTCGTACCGTTCGGAATCTCCTCTCCTCGTTGATCTTAAGACGCCACTGCAGGACCTGCGTTGGACCGCAAGCCATGCGTCCTCAGCTGGAGAGCAAAAAACTGACCGCGAAATACCGGCACATCGTTACTTGCCGCACCGACAGCGAGGCAACGGACAGAAAGTTGCAGTTGGCCACGCTGAACAGGAGCCATCGCAATGAGCAAGACAGATATGCAGCTGAAAGAAGACATTGAAGCCGAGCTGCTTTGGGACCCTAAGGTTAACGCCGCGCAAATTGGAGTAAGCGTGGACAAGGGAGCGGTAACTCTCACCGGCGCCGTCGATAGCTTCCCGATCAAATGGGCCGCCGAGGACGCCGTCAAACGAGTCGCACACGTGCGTTCAGTTGCCGAGGAGCTGACCGTCAAAATTCTCGGAGAGCACAAGCGCACGGACACGGAAATTGCGCAGACTGCGCTCGAGGCATTGCGCTGGGACGTCTGGGTTCCAAAGACAGTCAAGGCAAGCATTCGTCAAGGACACGTCACACTCCAAGGCGAAGTCGAATGGAACTATCAACGTGAAGCGGCTGAGCGTGCCGTTCGCTCATTGGCAGGCGTTACTGGAATCTCCAATTCGATTCATCTCAAGACCAATGCCTCGAGCGCTCAAGTCAAAGAGAGGGTCCAAGCTGCGCTTCAGCGCCAGGCGATGCACGACGCGAGCTCCATCAACGTCGAAACGGTCGGCGGCACTGTGACTCTCTCCGGCAACGCATCGTCATGGCACGCGATCGAAGACGCGGCACACGCGGCTTGGGCGGCCACCGGCGTGACCAATGTCATCGACAAAGTCGTGATGACTGGTTTCTAGAGACCTCTGGCCGACCTTCGACGCGCAACTGATGCACCGCTGCGCATGGTTTGCATCGCCTCGACGAACGCTGCGCGAAGTTGCTCAGGGCTCGTCGCGGCACGCCGATTGCTCAAAACGCTTCATGCACCTCGCGACGGCGGCGTCTTCGTCCATCATTCGAGATCGATTCCTTGCCGATCATCGACGACTTGAAGTCGTCTTCGAAACTCTGCTCGACGCGTTCGAGGGTGGCGTGTGGAGTGACGTCTCGGACTTATGGACGCAGCTCGAGTCCGAGCTGGAACGTCATATGTTGGCTGAAGAAAAATTTCTCATCGTTCGTCTGAGGGAGTCGAATCCCGAGGACGCAGAGACCATCCTCACCGATCACCGCGCCATCCGCGCCCGACTTGCTGAATTCGGCGTCGGCATCGACTTGCACATCATTCGGATGACGATGGCGAGCAAGTTCATCGACGAGCTCCAGAAGCACGCGCGCTTGGAGGACAAGCTGCTCTATCAATGGGGTGATGCACATCTCGGCGAGCGCGATCAGGCATCGCTTTTGAGCGCTCTTGCAAGCAAGGCGACGCGTCGTGTGCTGCGCTCCACAAGGTAGATATGCGAAAAAAGGCGGGCTCCGAATGAGCACCACGAAAAAAATAATTCTCGTTCCTACGGATTTCAGCGAATCGGCGGAGAGCGCCCTCGCCTATGCCATTACGCTGGCAAAATCGACCGACCACTCGATCGTGTTGATGTACGCGTACCAAACGCCGACAATCACACCTTACGACGGGCCCCTGGTTGCGAATGGTGACGTGCTCACGGCTATCGAAGTCGGAGTCAAACAAGGCCTGGCTGAGGTCCTTGCCAAACACAAAGACTGCGGCATCGAGATCCGAACGTGCCTTGAGCACGGCGACCCTAAGGAATGTGTCTTGAGGGCTGCGAAAGAGGTGGGCGCCGATCTCATCGTCATGGGGACGCACGGTCGACACGGCGTTGCGCGACTCTTGCTCGGAAGCGTGACCGAGAGCGTCGTCCGCACCGCGTCCATTCCGGTCCTCACGGTGCGCGCGGCGCTTGCCTCGAGTTGAGACTCGGCTCGACGCCGGCTCACCCAGTCTTCGCGTTCCCACCTGGTTTTCCCGACGCGACATTCTTCCGATCGGGTTGGCGTCCAAGAATCGACGTTGGCGGTGGGGGTTGCTTCGGAAGATCGATCGTGAAGATGCATCCCTCGCCTGGCAGATCGCGAATGTGGAGCTCGCCCCCGATTGCTTTTACTGCCTTGAGGCAAATCGCCAAACCCAAACCCAAACCTGTTCGATCACTCCCTTCTTGAACGAAAGGCTTGAGCAAATTTTTCTGCATCTCGAGCGGTAGTCCGCCGCACTCGTCTTCGACCTCGATGAGAACGCGTGTGTCGGTGGTGCTCGCGCGGAGACAAACCGTCGTGCGAGGGCGCGTGAATTTGAATGCGTTCTGCAACAGATTCGCAATTGCTGCGCCGAGGATTTGACGATCAACCTCGACGATGACCGTGTGATCGACCGATGTTACGGAGAGCGTCAATCCGTGGGATTTCGCGAGCATCGCTGCGGTGATCTCTACCTCTTCGATGATCTCCCAAACCGCAATCCGTTCGAGATTATTGATTCCGACCTCGAGACGAATTTCGGCCATCGAGCTATCCACGAGCCTGCTCAGATGCATCAGGCTGCCATCGAGAATCGTGCTGGTGCTGCCTCCCGGCGCGACGACGCCGGACTTGATGCTTGCAAAAGACAGAATTGCGACGTTGAGCTCATTGCGCAGCTCGTGCGCCAGAAAGCCCAGTCGCTCGGTCCCGCGGTCGGCAATGGACGCTTCGCGTTGACGCGCGTGGGATGTGACTGCTCCAGCGATGGCGTCATCGAGGCAAAGGTTAAGGGTTCGAAATTCGCCGACGTCGATTCGAGCTCTCTTCTCCACAGCCAGACCCGTAATCACCTGACATAGATCTCCATAATCATGGACGACTTGGGCAACGGTCAATCCGCGATGAAAGAGCTCGACTCCGTGTCGTCCTGCGCTCGTCGCGATCTCCGCGTGGTCGACGGGCTGGAGGGATGACGCTTTTTTCAGGGCATCGCCGAGCTGATCCAAAAAAACCGGCAAGCCATCCGTGAGCTCCATCTCGGTCGCTCGTGGTGCACTTCTCGCGAGGACGCGCGCGCGCGCCTCGATGAGAATCTCGTCGCGATTGGTAGCGATAAAATCACGAAGCATGCGATGCACTCAGCGCTTCGGAAAGCGTGTGCAGCTCTTTGGCGGTCGACTTGATTGCGTCCAGTGTCGCCTCCGAGGCTGACTCCGCAGCGTGCTGTACGAGCCGCTCTGCTTCCTTGAGCTTTGGTTGAAGTGAATCCCACGCTTGACTGAGGTCCATGCTCGCGAGATGCATCTTGAGCTGCGTCTCATCCCTTAAGACTTGAAGGGCCTTGAGGGTCGATTTCATCTCGGTCATGACCTCTTCGGGGCTTCGGCTGTGCATGATCATTCCGGTCGTCTCCCAACTGACGAGCGCCAGTCGAGCAGCCGATGGCTGCAACTTACTGTCCCAAGTGTGGCGCGGATGCGCTTGGAGGCTCACTGCGCTCTTTCAGCTTCGAATTCGGTGACGACCAGCAATCCGGACAAAGGGCACGTGCAAACGGTGCACCGCTCGCTGCAGAAGCTGCGCGTCCGCCTGCGAAATGCGCGTAAACAAGCGGTTTTCGAACGGCTCGTACGTTGCGTCCATTACCTCCATGTCCGCTTTGACCTCCCGTTCCCTGCTGAGCAAGGGCAAGATCTTGGTAGTGGACGACGACGAGCGAGCCCGCGTCGCGCTCGCGACTCTGCTCAAGCAATCTGAGTACGGAGTCGACCTTGCAGCCGATGGGATGGAGGCGCTCAAGGCAGTTCACGAGTGTGCGCCGGACGTGATCATCACCGATTTGAAGATGCCGAATCTCGACGGGATGGGACTGCTCGCAAGGCTACGCGCGGAGGACAGCACCATTCCCGTCATCGTCGTGACTGGCTTCGGAGAGGTCGCCGCGGCGGTTGATGCCATTCGAGCTGGTGCAACAGACTTTCTCACAAAGCCGATTCGGTTCGAGGTTCTCGGTCTCGCGCTCGAACGAGCGATGGAGCGACACGCCGTCGACATGGAAGCCGAAAATCTCCGCCGGCAACTGCGCGATGACACTGGCGAAGGCCTACGCGGGCTCGTCGGCACGAGTCACGCGATGCAAAAAATCTATGCGGTGTCCCGACAAGTAGCGCCGTCTCGCGCGACGGTTCTCATTACGGGTGAGAGCGGCACGGGTAAGGGCGAGCTCGCGCGCGCCATTCACGCGCTGAGCCCACGCGCGAAAGCACCATTCATTGCGCTCCACTGCGCAGCGGTCACCGAGACACTCTTGGAGAGCGAGCTCTTCGGCCACGAGCGCGGAGCGTTCACTGGTGCCGACAAACGCCGCATCGGCCGATTCGAGCAAGCCCAAGGCGGCACGCTGTTCCTCGACGAGAT
>JBDTFL010000373.1:0-3962 GCA_039937955.1 Polyangiaceae bacterium
CGCGCGGCTCGGTGTTCGACGTTGCGGTCGACGTTCGCAAGGGCTCACCGCATTTCGGAAAATGGTTCGGCACGGAGCTCTCGGACGAAAATCATCGCCAGCTTTGGGTTCCGCCCGGCTTCGCGCACGGTTTCTGCGTCACATCCGAAATCGCGGATTTTGCCTATAAATGCACTGATTTTTATACTCCGGAAAATGAGCGCGCCATTCGCTGGGACGATCCCGATCTCGCGATCGACTGGCCGACCAAAGCGCCATTGCTCTCTGGGAAAGACGCCGCCGCGCCGCTGCTTCGCGACGCACCATTGCTGCCGGCTTATCCGTCGGCAGCAAGATGAAGGCGTTCGTCGATCGCTTGCGCGTCGACAATTTGCTCGTCGCGCTCGCACTCGCGATGTTCGCTTATCGTTTTGCAAATCGCGATCTGCTGCCGTTCATCAATGACCATGGCTATCTATTGTCGGCCGCGCAGAACGAAATCAAGCACGGCAAATGGGCGATGCAGTCACCCATCGTCGGCACGCAGGGGCTGCGCTACGGCCCCACGCCCTCTTGGTTTTATCGCGTCGTGCAAATGCTTTTCGGCGCGGACCCGCAAGCCAGCATCCTCGCCATCACAGCGCTTCTCTCCATTTCGCAGCTCACGTTCGCCGCCAGCCTGACGCGCGCGCTCCGAGAAAATAAGACGTTTTTCGCGCTGGTCGCCGCGTTCATCGCGTCGAGCCCTTATCAATTCATCTGGTCGCGCGGCGCTTGGGACAACACGCTCGTCGAGATCTCGGTTTCGTTCATGGTCGCGATTCTTATCGGACGCGCACCGAATCGGAGTTGGCGACCGCTAGCCCTCGGCGCGTTGCTCGGCGTCGCGGTCGGCGCACATCTGATGGTGCTCTCGTTCGTGCCAGTGCTGATCGGTTTTTTGGCCACCGACTTCAGCGCTTCGACGAAGAGGCGTATTTCCGCGATCACGATCGTGGTCGCAGTCGCGGCGCTCATCAACGTACCGTACGCGCTCGCGCTCTTTCGAACGCATGCTCACGCCTCGTCACCGGGAGAGAGCGCGAGCCTCGGACGGGTCTTCTCCGAATTGTTGCAACCTGCACGCATTTCCGGACTGCATGGCATGCAGTATTTCTTCGACGACGCGTGGTCCGATTTTCAGGACTGGGCGGGCGACGTCGGTCAGCTGTTCGACCTCTTCACCTTCCCGCTGATCATCGCCGTTCTTTCGTTCGCCGGATTGCTCAACGGGTTGAGCGCCACGTCTCGAAGCGCCCGACGAATCGCATTTCTCGCACTCGGGACCGCGGTCGCACACGCTTGGTTTCTCGGGTTTGGAGGCCTGTCGCTACATCCGCACTACCAATACCCAGCGTGGTGGGTGACCGTCGCAGGACTCGTTCTTTTTGCGGCCTGGCTTCGTGCGAGCGCGCCGCGTTTGTGGAACCCATTCGTCGTCGCGTTCGCGTTGCTGTCTGCGACCCAGTTTGCGTTCATCGTGACGATGAACGCTTACTTGCGCGATCGTGTAGGAACGAACGGCGAGCACTACAGCGCGCCGCTTGCCGAGCAACAGCGCGTGCTACGCAATTTCTGCGAGACCATCCCCAGGCAGAGTCGTCTCGTCAACGCGACGAACACCGTCTTCTCGTCGACGCTCCGCTACATCATCGACACCGACCCCGCGTGCGCGGCGAGTAAAATAAGTATCTGCGACGATCCGTGCGACGAGTCGGATCGCTTCGATCACGCGACGCGTCTCGAGTTCGCGCGCGACGAAGGCGGCGCGCTCGTGCTCATCCCCGATCAGGGCAAGAAATGACTCGTGCTAGGGTTTCGCCCTCCGTGGACTCGCGCAGAACCGCACTTGCACGGGCCCTGTCCACGACGTGGCGTTCGACCAAGCTCGCGCAGGTTCTCGTGGTCGTGCTCGCGTTGGCGATGTTCGGCTATCGGTTCATGCATCAGCGAACGCTGGTGTTCATCAACGACGAAGGTTTTTTTCTGACCGCCGCATATCACGACATCCTCGCAAAGACTTGGGCTAGCGCGTCGCCTATCGCAGGCACGCAGGGGGTCAACTACGGACCTATGCCGATCTGGTTTTACCGAGCCGTGCAGACGCTCTTCGGGTTTGCTCCGCACACGAGCATCCTCGCGATGGGTTGTGTCGTCACCGGCTCTCAAATCATTTTCGCGTTTTGTCTGACGCGCGGTTTGCGCGGCGGAGCCTATGTTTTTGCGGCGATCGCAGCGTTCATAGCGTCGTCGCCGTATCAATTCATGTGGTCGCGGATGGCTTGGGATCCGCTCGTCGACGCGATGTCGTGCGTGATCGTCGCCGCGTTGTGCCGGAAGGATCCGTTCGCAGGATGGCGACCGCTATTGCTCGGCACGTTGGCCGGCATCGCGATGAGCTCGCATCCGATGGTCGCGCCATTGCTCGTGTCAGTGGCGATCCTGACCGTCGTCGAGCTGCGTCGCTCGCGAATGAAATTGGCGCGCACCATTTTGCTCGCGAGTCTTCCGGCAGCGTTTATCAATTTGCCGTTCGCGCTCTATGTCGCCAAAAATTTCGCACGCTACAGGACGTCCGCGTCGACCATTCACGCGCATGTGGGGCTCGCGACGTATCTCGCCCGCTTTCTCGAGCCCGCACGCGTCGCTGGCGTTTCGGGAATGGAGTATTTTTTCGACGACAGTTGGAACGACTTCGTCTCGTGGTGCGGAAATTGGGGGCCTTTACTTCAGTCGCTCCGATTCCCGTTGGTGCTCGCGTTCGTCGCGCTCGCTGGCGTGCTGCTCTCGCTTCGCTCCGCCTCGCGTGTTGCACGGCGAGTCGCATTTTTGGCTCTATTTACGTGGTGTGGCCAAGCGGCGTTCATTGCTTCGCGTGGCGTCGACCCGCATCCTCACTATCAATTCACGTCGTGGTGGGTCATCGCGGCCGGCATCGCGTTGCTCATTACGTGGGTTCGAGCTCGCGCGCCCAACATCGCACCGCTGTTCATGACTGGAGCTTGGGCGGTCGCTTGCGTGCAGTTTGCATTCATTGTGGCGTGGATGAATTACGTCGACGCACGAACCGGCACCAACGGCATCCACTACGCATCGCCGGAGGTCGAAGAACGCCGCGCCGTGCGCGACGCGTGCTCGCGAGTGGGCGCCAACATCGAGATCGACAACCTCACGCACAACTTCAACATCGTCCTCGACTACATCGCAACCGTCGATCCCGGGTGCGCGCACAAAGCCGTTCGCATTTGCGGGCGCACTCCCCACTGCACTGCGCTCGCGGACGCCGGCATTCCGTTTCACGTTTATCAACTCAGCTACGCAAGTGCACTCGGCGGCGCGCTGGTCATCGCGGCATCGCCGACGCCGTGATCGCTATCGCTGCCCGTTGTGGAGGGTCACGACGGTGAAGCCCGCGATGACCTCCTGATCGAACGGCACGTGCCTATCCTTGAGTCCTTGCTCGAAGTCGGTCGCTTTCGAGCGTGGCTCGGACGGATGAAAAATATATGCAACGTCCTTCGCGGCATCGAAGCGCTGACGATATGGCGCGTAACGATCACCATTGAACGGCACGACCACCGGATCTTCGCGCCAAAGAAATGTCAGTCGATACGAGAGCCAATAATTCGCTGAAGCGTCGTGAATTCCGCGCAAACGAAGCGCTTCGCCGAGCCAGTGCTCGTCCTCACCTTTTCCGCGAGCGGTCTGCACGAGCTCAGCGTCTTTCACCCAATGACCGAATGAAAGCCAACCGCCCACCAACGTCGCTGCGAGATACGGAACGAGAAACAACGCAACGGTCTTCACTTTCATGCGCGACGCCATCGGTGCCAGAGCAAACGGAAACATCCAGGTGAGCGGCGCCAGATAGCGCATCGCCCACATGTCCGAGATTCTTCCGTTCAACAGAAATCCGCAGATGCTCGCGCCAGCCGCGAGAAAGG
>JBDTFL010000374.1:0-3453 GCA_039937955.1 Polyangiaceae bacterium
GCGCATCGACCTCGAGTCGTGGCGCGAGCGATCCCGTGTCCGCCGAGGGCTCGAATGGGCCTCTTATGCATTGAGGAAGCTCTGGTGAGCTCCGACCTTGGACGCCACGCGCGAAAGGTCACCCGGATCACGGGCTTCGGGGCGCTCACGGCCGCCATGCTCCCCGGCCTCCTCGTCCATGAACGACTGACTGCTGCGCAACACACCTTCGCGCTACCCGAATTAATGCATGTAACTTACAACAATCCGGGCGCCACGTTGCTCGGTGTCGCGCTCGTCAAAGGCTTGTGGCTCGCGTTGTTCATTCCGTTCATGTTGCTCGCCGCGGTCGCTCCTCTCCATACGTGGCTCGTCGACGTCGTCGATGACGCGAGCGCATCGGTCTCCGCGTTGATCGCGGGCTGCGCGGTCGAAGTCGGTATCTACGGAATGTTGCGATTCAATTACGGCATTCTCCCCGAAGCCACGCGCTGGGCAGCGGGTGGCATCGTCGGGCTCGGCGCCGCAACGATCGTGTACGGCGCGCTCTGCGCGTTCGCGCAAACGGATCTCAAAAAATTCGTGGCGTACGCGAGCGTGAGTCATGCCGGCATCGCATTGCTCGGCGTGGGCTCGCTCACACCCGAAGGCGTCGCCGGCGCGTGCGTCGAAATGTCGTCACACGCAATCTCCATCGCAGCGCTCGTTCTCGCGGTTGGCGCGATCGAGGATCGAGCCAAAACACGCAGCATCGACGCATTGGCAGGCGTCGGACGCGAAATGCCGCTCTTGGGTACCGCGCTCGTCTTGTCGCTCGCCGCATCCTTCGGCGTTCCTGGTCTCATCGGATTTTGGGGAGAATGCTTGTCAGCCATCGGTACGTATCCCGGATATCGCCTGGCAGTGACGATAGCGGCAGGAGGTTTCGCGTTGGTGGCCGCTGGTCACGTGCGCGTGCTCGACAAAATCGCCTTCGGCAAGATCGATGAGGCTTGGCAAAAGTCTCCGTATCTCGAGCCGTTCGGCGGCAGATTCCCCGACCTCGGTTCACGTGAGCTCGGCGCGATCGGTCCGCTCGTCGTTCTCGTCGTGTTGCTGGGTCTCTGGCCTGCGCCGCTGCTCACGACGATCTCCGGCGCGGTTCGCGACACGAGCGCGCTCGTGAATCCGCCCGGTCCCGATCAAATCGCGCTCCGCTAGTTTTTCGAAGGCTCGCCGAATATGGGAAATTTGGCTGATTTGCGAATCGACGAACCCACATGGGAAAGCGGCACGCCGTTGCGACGCGCCGAGTGGAAAAGTACGTGCGACGATTTGCGTGTAGAGTGCAACTTCGGTGATGCGGTCACCAATCGTCATGTGCTCGTGAGCAGCAAGCCCGCGGTTGTGCTCTTCGAGGTGCTCGATGATGAGGGCTTCGCCGTGACCACGTTCGAGATCACGCAGGCATCACTGCAAACGCCGATCACCGAATATCTCGTCATCATTCGTCGCATGGATGACAACGCGCAGGACCGCGACGCTTCCTGGTTCGAGGCCGTCGATATGGCGAAAAAAGTCGTGCACGATCGAGCGGCGCGCGTGCTGCTCTCCAGCGTTCCGGAGCTCTCGTCGGATCTCGGAACGTTGCGTAAGATTTTTACGCTTGTTTTGTCGCTGTTCGTCGACACGACGACGTTGCACCACGCACGCGGCCATGGGTTTCGCCGTTCGCAATCGAAGACCCGCTCGTGACGGCGGCTTGCGACGAAACGCGGAGCGACGGAACGAAGGGCGCGACGGACCGAAGGGGGCGATCGGCCGAGGGTGCGCGCAAACGAGTGTCCGGGACACCCCGCGAATCGTCGCGGACAGGCCGAGCGCCGCATAAGAGCCGCGAAAACTGCGACCTGCCGATGGCACACGGTTTGGAATGCATTGCGATTGAACAGGCGACGTAACTGTCGCGAGGAGAATTTTCAGTGAGCGGCGCGTTCCGGCCGGACGCGCTCGCTCAGTCACGTTTCGATTTTTGCCTCGCCGCGTTCGGTGAGGCCAAGATGTAGCTTCGCCATTGGGACAGATAGGGGAGCGAAGGAGTTTTTTTCGCGTTTTCGCGGGTCAAAGCTTGGGACGCCGGATCGCCGTGCCGCATGTTTGGGCACAACGATTGTCGAGGCACGTCGGACAGAGACCGAGGGTCGATCTTTTTCCGGAATCGTCAATTACCGTAGCGCCGTGGGACAGCATTGAGGATCGCGCTGAATGCGCGCTCCTTCGTGCAGCGGAAAAAATCGTAGGATTAGTGCGCAGCGGGTGCGGAGCTCGGCTTCTGAATAATCGGGAGGCTGCGTTACCAAGTCGATCGCATTGAGCCGAGACTTTTCGTTCACTTCAAATCTTCAAAATCCACCCGGCGGTGAAGCTCGTCCAATTCCGAAATTTTGCACCGGGTTAACCGATGCGACGCACACGTGTGCCCGCTGTCCGCCGCTCGCGACGCGGAGGCAGCTCTCGGCTTTCGAACGCTCGAAATGAAGCGTCTCTGGATGCTTTTACTCTTTGAGAGCTTCGGCGCCGCCGATGATTTCCATCAGCTCTTTCGTAATCGCCGCTTGGCGCGCACGGTTGTAGAGAAGCGTGTAGCGGTCGATCGCGTCCTTCGCGTTGCGCGTTGCTGAATCCATTGCGGTCATCTGCGCGCCAAAGAAACCGGCCTGCGACTCGAGCAGAGCGCGATAGATCGAAATCTCGACATACAAAGGAACAAGGCGCTCGAGGAGGGCCCGGGGATTCGGCTCGAAGATGAACTCCGCTTTCGCGGCGGCGTTCTTTTCTTTTTCGTCGTCCGAAACTTTGGGCAAGGGGAGAAGCTTCTCGACCGTCGGCTTCTGAGTGATGGCGCTCTTGAACTCGTTGTACGCAATGTAGACGGCGTCGACCTCGCCGTGCTCGAACTGCGAAACGATCCACGCCGACACTTGTCGGGATTTTTCCTGATTGAGCCCGTCGTACATCTTCGGAAAATCGCGCGCGATGTCGGCGCCGCGTCTGGTGAGGTACTCGCGAGCTTTGCGACCTGCGGTGGCGAACGAGACTTTGATGTCCTCGCCGCTACCTTCTTTTTCTTTCCACGCCGCGAACACCGCTTTGCCGATGTTGACGTTGAAGCCGCCCGCCAAACCGCGGTCACCGCTCATCACCAAGAAGAGAACTTTTTTCTCGGCGCGCTCAATCAACAACGGATGCAAATCGGTCTGCGTGTCGTCGCCGCCTTGGCGCAGCGAATCCGCCACATTTTGCAGAATTTCCTGCGTTTTGAGCGCGTACGGACGCAGCGACGTGATGCGCTGCTGCGCGCGATTGAGACGCGCACCAGCCACCATCTTCATGGCTCTCGTAATCTTCAGCGTGCTCTTGATGCTGCTGATTTGCTTACGAATGCCTTTGAGTGACGCCGCCATCTGTCATTCCTCTTCTTCAGCGGCCGCAGCG
>JBDTFL010000375.1:0-4667 GCA_039937955.1 Polyangiaceae bacterium
AGCGTATTTTGGCGGTGGTCGCGACGGCGAGCGGCGAGGTGATCCTCGACTCGAACACCAGGCGCGAGCCGGCGTGGGTAAATCTCAGCTTCGGTGATCAACAGAAGATCGAGGTCAAAGACGTGCCGGCTCTCACCGAAGATTTGAGCCCGCTCACGCGTCAGCTCGGTGCTCCGGTGAAGGCGTTGCTCGGAGTGAATTTGCTTCGTCACATGCACGCGACGTTCGATCGTCGCGGCGATCAATTCGTCGTTCGCAAAGACGATCCGCCGGCGCCTCCGGATGCGAGCCGTCTTGCGCTTTGGTACGTGCGCGGCGGCGGAATGCTCATGCGCGGAACACTCGCACACGACGAAAAGGCTACTTTTCTCGTGGATTCGTCACAGCCGTATTTCATAGCGCTGTCCGATTCGCTGTGGCGCGGCGCCGGTCTCGACGCGCATGCAACCCAAGCCGATCCGACTCGCTCCGACGTTCGCGGCGCTCCACTTCCTTTGATGCGTCTCGCGGGCTTCGAGCTCCCGCAAGTGCCGGCGCTTTCGAGCGGCGCGATCACTGGCGTTCAATCGAACGTCGATCTCGATCTAGGTGGCGTCATCGGCGCATCTCTCATCTCCGCGTTTCGAGTCACCTTTGGAGACGAAGGCCGCTTCATTTGGATGGAGCCCGATCTCACGCAACAGATGCAAGCAGCGGATGCCGCGCGCGCACAATCGCAAATGTCGAGCGGTCCGCCGGGCCCGGTCGACAACTCGTCACTCCCGATGCAACTCACGCCAAACGGCGGATCCCCTGGAAAAAGCGGCGGTTTGAGAGATCCGTCACGATGAGCAAGCGCGCGCAATCGGCCGTCTCGAGGCTGGCGGTCTATGCCGGTAGCTTCGACCCGGTCACGCTCGGTCATCTCGATTTGATCGATCGCGCTGCCGCTCTCTTCAGTGATGTCATCGTCGCCATCGGCGTTCACCCCACACGCGATCCGCTCTTCAGCGCGAAAGAACGCATCGCTCTCATCGACGAAGTGGTGCGCCCATTTTCGAACGTGAAGGTCGAATCGTTCGACGGTCTCTTGATCGATTTTTCGCGCGAACGAAATGCTCGCGTCATCGTGCGCGGATTACGCGCCGCTACCGACTTCGAATACGAGCTGCAGATCGCTCACGCAAACGCCGACCTCTGTCCCGAGATCGACACGATCTTTCTTCCGACGCGCACCAAGCACGGCTTTGTCTCGGCGTCGCTCGTTCGCGAAATCGCCAGTCACGGCGGCGACGTCAGCCGCTACGCGCCGCCGATCGTGTGCAAAGCGTTGCAGGCGAAATTCGGGACAAAGCTCGCTAAAACCAGCAAATTATCCAAACCAAAAAAATGATCGTGCCCGACTCAAAGGCGGCTGCAGGATCCATTTCTGCGCTCGTCGACGACACCGCCTTTGCCATCTCTTCTCGCATCACCGACAAACCGCGCGTTGGCATCGTGCTCGGCAGCGGGCTCGGCGGTTTCGGCGATTCGCTCGAGCAGCTCCAGAAAATTCCGTACGCCGAGCTTCCGCATTTGCCGGCAGCCACCGTGGTCGGTCACGCCGGAAATTTTTGTTTCGGCAACGTCGGCGGAGTTTCGGTCGCCTGCATGCAAGGGCGCATGCACTTGTACGAGGGACACTCGGTGGCGACGGTCGTGCACGGCGTTCGCACGATGGCGCGGCTCGGCGTGAAGACCGTGTTGCTGACGAACGCAGCCGGCGGTTTGGAGCCGACGTGGTCAGCGGGTGATTTGATGCTGGTGACGGATCATCTGAATTTAACGGCTACTTCGCCGCTCCTCGGTCCAAACGACGACTCGATGGGCCCGCGTTTTCCGGACATGACACGCGCGTACGATCTGGATTTGCAGCGCGCGCTTCGCGAGGTTGCGGCGAAAGAAAAGATCGCGCTTCGTGAAGGCGTTTACGCCGCGTTGCTCGGCCCGACGTACGAGACGCCCGCTGAAGTTCGCATGCTGCGCGGCCTCGGCGCGCAAGCGGTTGGTATGAGCACCGCGTTGGAGGTGATCGCGCTTCGTCATATGGGCGTGCGCGTCGGTGCGTTGTCGTGCATCACGAATTTGGCGGCGGGGATTTCGGGCGAAGCACTCGACCACTCTGAGGTGGAAGCAACCGCAAAACGAAAACGCGAAGATTTGCTCAAGCTTTTGCGAGGTTGGGTCATCGCTGCCGGAGCGCTCGCGTGAAAAAGCCGATTGCGAATCCATCGGAAAAACAAGCGCAAAAACGCGATGCCGCTAACGCGCGACTGATCGAAGCTGCCAAACGTGCGCGCGCCAATGCGTATGCGCCGTATTCGAATTATCGCGTGGGCGCAGCGCTGCTCACCAAAAGCGGAAAAATATTTTCAGGCTGCAACTTCGAGAACGCGTCGTACGGCGCGTGCATCTGTGCAGAACGAAACGCGGTAGGACAGATGATCGCCGCTGGCGAACGAGAGCCCGTCGCGTGCGTCGTCGTCACCGGCGGAAAACGCCCAGGCTCACCGTGCGGAATTTGTCGTCAGGTGCTTTCGGAGTTCGCGAAAGACATGCTGGTGGTTCTCATCAGCGAGCACGGTGGCGGAGAAACGCGGCGCGACACGTCACTCGCGAAGCTGCTGCCCGACGCATTCGAGAAGACGAATCTGCCAGCTTAGTTTTTCACGCGAGCGAATCGCGACGCTCGGCAAGAGGAACGGATGCCTGAGGTCGGAATGGCGCGCCATCAGCGTGTCGACCACCGCCAGCATCGCGCCGCCGCCGAAAATTCCGGTGATGGCTCCCGCGAAAAACGGCCGCATGCGTTCGAACTTTACGACCTGCTTTGATAGCGGGAAGGGTGCGGCCACCTCGATGCTTGAATTTGCGGGCAGAGAAACTCGCATCCGTCGAGTGTGACCACGTGTGCGACGACAAGACCATGCGTCCGCTCTCGTTTTCTACGCAGACGGGGTTTGAGCCCCCCGCGCGCATGGGCGCTGCACCCCCGCGTAGCCTTCGAAACAGCACGGAAACAGCTATTTTCAAGCGCATTTCGTGATGGACCACGTCGTGCTTAGTCACTCACTGTCTGGGATCGCCCCAGCCCTGGGAGGACCGTACGATGATTCGCTCGCCCCGCACTGCTCTCGCGCTCTGTCTCGCAATCAGCGCACCCGCAACTCTGGTCGTTGGCTGTGGAAGCTCGCAATCCTCGAGCACCGATATCGGTGTCGGGTCGATCCTCTTCGTAAGTCGTGCGAACACGACCATCGACCCCACCTCTGGTGCGGTGTCGATCGACGTGTCGGGCGGTAACTCGCAAGTCATCGACTACGAGCGCTATGTGCCAGGGGGCAGCTTGAACATGCTGTCACCGCCGCGCCCAGATGGTTCGCTGACGAATCTCACGCAGTCGTTCCCGACCGCCGACTTCAACGGCGTCGATGTGTCGTTCGACGCGACGCAAGCCGTCTTCTCGATGAAGAAAGACGGGAACGATCACTACCACATCTATACGGTCCAACTGACCGGCGACCACGCGATCCATCAGAAGACCGCGGGCGATCAAGACGACATCAACCCGATCTTCATCGCGGGCGGACGCATCGTTTTTGCGACGAACGAGATGTACACGGAGATGGGAACTCGCGCTGACGAGTACGAGCACGGCCGCGTCGTTTCGCAGCTCGCGACGATCTCGGTTGACGGCGGTGATGCTGATCGTCGCCTCTTCGCTCAGAACCTTTCACACACGGTTGCTCCCTTCATTCGCTCGGACGGCAAGCTCGGTTACTCGCGCTGGGAGCACCTCGGCCCGGTCAACGACGTGAAGATTATGGCCGCGAACCCGGACGGCACGAACATGCTGGCCGTCGCTGGTCAGCACTCCAAGCCGGTCAACTCGCTCGTCAACGTCCGCGAAATGTCGCCGAACGTCATGATCGCGATCGGTACGACGCGTAACCGCACGATTCACGCAGGAACGCTCATTCAAGTCGATTCACGTAATCACGCGGATCCGGTCTGCTTGGATCCGAAAGCAGATTACACAGGTCACAACTGCCTCGACGAAGAGCATGCGACGTACACGATCCTCTCCAAGAATGTTCCGACGGGAAGCGATCCTTCACCGGTTGGTCGTTATCGTGAGCCGAGTGTTTTGCCGGACGGCCGTCTTCTCGTGTCGTGGGCCGACGGCCCCGTCAACGACTTGAACGAGCAATCACTCACGCCGCCGGACTTCGGTATCTACGTTTTCGATCCGGTGACGCAGACGAATCAGCTGATCTACAACAATCGTCAGATGTGGGATCTCGGCGCAATCGCCGTTGTTCCGCGCAAAGAGCCGGCCGTCATCGGCGACTTGCAACACGTTCAAGATGCGACGCAGCCGGTTCGTCTCGGCTCGTTCAACATCACGCAGACGAGCTTGCAAGAGAGCGTCACCGGCGCGGAGTTCAACGGAACGCCGCTCTCGGAAGCACTTCACGGCGCAGTTGCAGTGCGCGTCGTCGAAGGCTTCTCGAGTGAAGCCGCGAAGGGCGTCACGATGTTCGGTCTCACGATGCACGAAGGTGCAGCGGTGCTCGGTGAAGCCCCGGTTTACGCCGACGGCAGCTGGCTCGCCAACGTGCCGCCGTACATTCCGATGCACATGCAGC
>JBDTFL010000376.1:0-8040 GCA_039937955.1 Polyangiaceae bacterium
GTTTATTTTGATGCTCCACAACACGAGCCATCGTCGCTTTTTCAAAGCGCCGTTCACCCGCCTCAACATGATCATTCCGTGGCTCATCGGGCCATTCTTCGGCGAGACGCCGGAAACGTATTTCGCCCATCACGTCGGAATGCATCATCCGGAAAATAATCTGAAGGACGACCTCAGCACGACGCTGCCGTATCGCCGCGACTCGTTCATCGATTTCATGCGCTATTTTCTGCGGTTTTTCTTCGGCGTCATCGTCGAGCTGCCGCTGTATTTTGCGAAGAAGAAGCGCCCCAAGCTGATCCTCATGAGCCTCGGTGGTGAGCTGGTTTTTTGGGCAGCGATTTCTCCGCTGCTCTTTTTGAATTGGCGCGCGGCGGTGATGGTGTTCGTGGTGCCGATCGTCCTCACGCGCTTTTTGATGATGGCGGGCAACTGGGGCCAGCACGCGTTCGTCGACCAAGCGTCGCCGGAGAATTGCTACCGAAACAGCATCACCTGCATCAACACCATCTACAACCGCCGCTGCTTCAACGACGGCTACCACATCGGTCATCACGTGAAGCAGACGCGTCACTGGACCGAGATGCCGGAAGATTTTCGTTCCAACCTCGCGACGTACGCAAAAGAGAAGGCGATCGTCTTCAGCGGAATCGATTTCTTCCAGGTCTGGGCGTTCTTGATGTTGAAGCGCTACGACTGGCTCGAAGCGCGGATGGTCCAGCTTTCCTCGGAAAAAGCCTCACGCGAAGACTCCATTGCGATGATGAAGAGCCGCACGCAGTGGGTTCTGTCCGACTCCGCCAACTGAAGATCGAGCTAGGAAGCCGCGCGGCTGATTGCGCGCAGACGAAGAATCGCCGACGCATTCGCGATCACGCCGACCAGCGCGAGCGCGACGACGATCGGTGCTTGCCGTGACCACGCCGGAAAGATTCCGCGATCGACGAACGCGGAAGACACGGGCACGAGCGCGGTTCCGAGCACCATCGTGATCGCACGACCGGCCCGACGCATGCTGCCACCGGGAACGGTGACGCGCGCGGCTTCGGCTTTTGCGCTGCCGTAGCTCACCATGAAGCTGCCGATCATCGCGGCGAAGACGAGTCCGAGCTTCAGGTCGTCCGCGCGAAACAAGAAGGCGAGACCGGCCAGGAAAAAAAACTCTTCGTAACGATCGACGGCAGCATCGAAGATCGCTCCGCCGGTCGAAGCCGTGCCCGTAGCTCGAGCGATCGCGCCGTCCAGCGCGTCGCCGATCGATGCCATTCCGATGGTCAGCGCCGCGGCGCCGAAGTGTCCGCGCGCTACGAGCACGCTACCGAATGCACCGAGCGCGAGGCTGATGCCGGTCACCGTATCCGCGGAAATTCCCGCATGAATCAGCGCATGCACGATCGGGTCGAGATGCGTACGCGCGCGCTCGAGAAGGCCGAGGTCACTCGAACGCTCACCCGAATGCGCGATCGGCAGCTCGACCGCGGGAGCGATCTCGATCAGGCCGTGCGACGCGCGATTCATACCGATCTAGTAGGCCTGATGCCCCGCAACGGACCACCTCGCCCACGTTAATAATCGGTAAAGAATCCTTTCTCGTGGGGACACTTCCGCCGCCGTGAACGCGAGCGCGGCCGCATGAACTGCGCGGGGTCCATGCGCAGCGGCGGGAGTCGGAGCTGTCACACGGAGCGTTAGTTGACGCTAACGTAAGCGCACGCTAACGAAAGGCGCATGTCCTCTGCATTCGCTGCGCTGGCTGAGCCTCGTCGTCGTCGCATCTTGAAGCTAATCGCCAAGAAGCCGACGTCCGCGGGAGAGATCGCCAAGCACTTCGACGTCACGCGGTCGGCGATTTCCCAGCATTTGACGGTCCTCAAAGCGGCGGCGCTGGTGCACGAGAAGCGCGAAGGTACGCGACGGCTCTACGAGCTCAATGCACGCGGGTTCGAGGAGATTCAGAAAGCGCTCGACGAGCTTTGGGACGCACGAAAGAAACCGAGCCACGCGAAGGCGCCGAGAGAGAGCCCCGCCACGAAGCGCTGAGGCCATTCTTCATTTCCGCGAGCAGGCGCTTCTGATCACGGGCGCTCGGCATCCCAGCTCGATCGATCAGGTCGGGATGAATCTCGGCGGCGATTTCTTTTTCGAGCTCGGCGAACGCGCGGTCACGTGCTGCAGCGACGCGCGCGCGGGCAGCTTCGTCGAGGTGCTCGTCGGCCCAACCTGCAACGGCCCATGAGAATGCGGCGTGTCTCGTTTCGTCGACGGCGATCACTTTCATCGCGTCGGCGATCGCTGCGTCGGTTGCATGCTCCGCTTGCCACATCGCGAGGAGCGCGCCGAAGGTTTCGCGAACGCAGCCCTCGACCGCATTTTCCAAGGCGATTTCTTCGAGCGAGCGATTCGGATTTTTCTTCACGCGCACCCTCTGTGGCGTCCCGCCGTGCGCGCGCGCGAGCTTTCGCGTCATGCACGTGTGCTTCACTTCGTCGGCCTCTGCGCGTGTTGCTGCCTCCAAAAGATCAGCGGGTGCTCCGAGCGCGACGAGCTCGCGCCGCAAAATTCGGAACGCATGCACGCTGGCCGCCTCGAGATACGCGCACGTGGCGAAATAAGCGCCGACCGCGTTCGGGCTATGCGCACCGACGAATTCGTCGAGACCGCCCGGTCTGCGACCTGCGATGCCGACGCACGATCCGCATTCGACGATGAGTGGTCCGGCCGCGGAGTCTCGCGTGAGATCGAGGACGTTGCCATCAGGCTCACACGCGGGTCCGACCGCGAGACAGGTAAGATAATTCGGTGCGCCGCAGAGAAGCGTGCAGTCGTTGGTGTTGAATTGACAGACACCCGAATTGACGGCTGGCAGCACGCCTTGCACGCCATCCGGAATGCCGCACGGTTGCGCGAAGAAATGGTTGCAGTTCGATGGCGCGTCGTCGCCCGCGTCGAACGCCACTTGCCTGCGCTCGCAGACTCCTGCGTCTTCATCCGGGTCGGCCGGGATCGTCGAGCATGCGTTCGTGAGCAACGCCGTGACCGGCAAACCGCCGACGATCACCATTCCGAGGACGCGCATAAGCGTCTTCTTCATTCTGGCTTCTGTGCGGCGTACACGAACGGCTTTCATTCGAACGAAATGCTCCCTCAGAGGTAGTCGGCTCTTATCACAAGCCTTTGCGTCAGCGTACGCGTCTAGAGAGCTGGTTACTGTTTGAAGATCGGGAATCCGAGCAACGTCGCGACCGCATTCATTTCGAAGACGATCGTGCCATCTGTGTTCGGGTCGACCGCGGCGAGCACGTTCGTATAAAGCTGACCGAATGGCGTCTGCAGATCGGCCGCGCTCGGACTCTCCGAGCTCCAGGTCGAAGGCACGGTCGGGAACGCGTCGCCCGAAATCTGCGCGTAAGCAGCGGCGAGCTTGACGAAACCGGCCTGAATTTTCGCGTCGATCGTCGGACCGTCTTTGGTCGGGTCCGTGTTCGTCTTCGACAAAACCCACGGCTCGAACAGCGCGTAGATCGTCTTGGTGCCGTCGAGATTATCGCGCAAATCCACCATCGTGCGTGACGAGTAACGCGACTCTTCTTCGCTCGACGCGGCCTTGTTCACTTTTTCTTTTTGCTCGTTCATCAGCGCGACCAACCCTTGATATGCGATGGCGACGTTGAGATTGACGGGCGTCCAACGGCTTTGCAGCGCGGTCACGTCGCTGATCAATTTCCCAGCGAGCTTGTTCTTGAAGTCGGCCGCTTGTTGATCGGAAGACGGTGCCGCAGATGCGGCGTAACCCGGAAGCGTGGCCTCGAACGTGATGACGGCCTGCGGATTCGGCTGGTAGATGATCCGCTCCATCGCGTGCATTCCGGTGACGCCCACGTCGTCGAACAAGTACGTGTCGCCAGCCGGCCCGAGCTCCGAAAGAAAATCGTCGTAGCGAGCATCGATCGAAGTGTCGACGTCGGGGAACAGCGGAGCGATCGCGCCCTCCGAATGCTCGTAAGCGCTTCGTGCGGGAATCCACGCGTTTTTCAGTGCCGTCACTTGCGCTGGATCTTGCCAACCAGCAAGCGTTGGAGGCGCCGCGGCTTGAATCGCGTTCGCTGCCGTCAAAAGCGAGCTGATGTCGGTGAGAAGCGAGTCGTGCATTCCTTGCAGAACCTGCGCTTGATATTGCGCGTCGGTGAACGTGACGCCTGCGTCGTTCGAGCTCTGCTGCGTGGGCCCTGCGTTGTTACTCGACGACGAGCACGCCACTCCGGCGAATGCGACGAACGCCGCGACCGGTGCCAAGCGAAGAATTCGGACCATCGTTTCTATCCTTTTCATTCGGAGCGCGATGGCGCTCACGCTTTCGTCCCAACTGCGAGACTCCGTATTAAGTACTTTTAATGAATGTGACTTTCAACTTCAATTTCGTTAATTCGTATAAATCATCATTTCGTCGGGAAATACGCGTCTGCTGCGTCGCGTTCGACTATCTAGAGGAGATGCATTTCTCTTCGCTCGGACGACGCGCGTCCGTTTTCGCGGTCGTCGCGGCATCGGCATCGGCTGTCGCGATCGGCTCTTCCTCTTGCAGCGTGAGCACGGCGAATCCGCCCGGCTCGATCGAAGCAGGTACGGGCGGCTTCGTTCTCGAGGTGCCGTGCACCGATTCAGACACCGCGATCTACGACTCGGGCACCGACGTCTTCACGAGCGGCGACGGCGGCACCGCCGAGCGCGGCGACATCGTGAAGTGCGTTCAAGAGGCCAACCTTTCGGGCAGCGACATGCAACAAGCCTCGATCGCCGACGGCCGCAGCAGCTCCGCACGTCCGTACACGAGCGGCGCATTCGTCTATCGCGTTCTCTATCGCACGCGGCGCGGCACCGGCGACGGCAGTGATGGTGCAGCAACACCGGGCGTTTCCAGCGCCGTCGTGTTCGTCCCCGATCGTCCAGCAGCCGAAAAATTACCGACGATCGTGATCTCGCACGGCACAGCCGGACAAGGTCAGTCGTGCACGCCCACCGAAACCGATCCGGTCGACGGCGACATTCGCATCATGGCGTATCCGCTCGTCGGTGCCGGCTACGTCGTCATCGCTCCTGACCTCGCAGGCTACGCAGAGTACGGCGAGCCCGGAAATACGCCGAGCGGTTATGCCGGCGCAGTGGACGTCGGACGCTCGACCATCGACGGCGCGCGCGCGCTCCGAAAAATGTTCGCGCACAGCGTGACGGATGACACGATCCTGGTTGGGCACTCGCAAGGCGGACACACGACGCTCTCCGCAGTTGCATTGGCGGACACGTATGCGTCGCCCGACATCAAGATCGTCGGCGCTGTCACGTATGCGCCGCTCTGGCTGTCGCAGCGATCGTGGGGAGCCCTATTTTTCCTGGCGGATCAGTATTCGTTCGCTGCGCAGCCGCTCGTGAACGCGATCACGATTTGGTACCACTACACGAACGGCGAGCTGCTCGATCCGGGACACGGTCTGGATATTTTTCAGCCCTCCAAACAAGCCGGCATCAAACATTTCGTCGACACGGTTTGCGACGCCACACCCGATAGCCTCGCCCCGCTCGGCACGACGTCCAAGGATCTCTTCACGCAGGATTTCCAAGATCAGATCACGTTGCCTGCAGCACTCGGTACGCCGTGCGCAACGGACGCCGGTTTGTGCGACACGTGGATTGCGCGCTACGCCGCAGACCGTCCGCATTTGACGGGAACGGCAGCGCAGATTCCGATTTTGATCGAGTACGGAAAACAGGACACGACGATTCCGCCGGAGCGCATGGCGTGCGTGTTCGATCGCTTGAGCACCGACAAAGCGCAGTACACGGCGTGTCTCGATCCGTCCGCGGATCACACCGGGGTGGTCTTGGATCAGGCGGATTACGTGACCGACTGGATTGCATCGAAGGCACTCGACGCTGGAGCACCGCCTGCGTGCGCGCTCAATCAAAGCGCGCTCACCACCGCCGATGGCGGCGCGGTGAAATGCGCGTCGCCTCCGCCCAACGATTAGCGCTTATTGAGGGAGTGAATCGCAGTTCGCTTCGACGACGCACTCGAGGCCTGCAGCGCAGTTCGGGAACGTCGCGCATTCGTCGATGATCGGGCCTTCGCAGCCCGCTTCGCCTGCGTCGTCGTTCAAGAATTTGTCCTGGCAGGCGTTGCACTTCACACCGGCGTCGGCGACGCCCGGATCTGCGCAGAAGGTATTTTTGCAGGTCGCGACGGTGTCGCAGTGTTTCGTTCCGCAGAGGCACTCGCCTTGGAATTGGAAGAAGTCGCTCACCCCGCCGTCGCTCGCGACGGTGTCACAGCACGTGTAGCAATCCCCGACCGTCGCGCTCGATCCGCAGACCCCAGTTCCGCCGCCGTCGCCGCCGCCATCCTTCTTCGGGATCGTGCCGCTGTCTTTGTTGGTCGTCCCGCTGTCGTCGCCCGACAAAGAGCCGGTGTCGCCGCCGGTCGTTGCGTCCTGCGTGGTGCCGCCGGGGTTTCCGTTTTCGGCGGTCGAAGAGCTGCATGCCCAAAGCAGGCCCGCGCCGACAACGATTGAAATTCCCCAGGCCCCAACGACGCGCGCTCTTTTCATGAGGCGCGGACCCTAGCGCGCGAATCTGAACCATGCTTGAGAAAAATCACACAAAAAGCGCGACAATTTAGCCCAAAACGCGATCGCGCTCATTCAATCAAGGGGACGTGCGGCCGAGTGATTTGCCATCGCCGTCGGCGTCGATCCAAATCGCGCTGGTCATCGCATAAGGCGCGATCTCTTTGGCGTCGCCGCTGAGCACCGGTGAAAGCGGTTCGTCGCCGGCGGCGTAGATCGAAACGGCGTCGTCTTGCGTGACGTGAATCGGAATGTCGATGCGCGCGCTCGTCTCGCCGCTCTTCGTGAGCTTGAGCGAAATCTTTTTCTCGATGACCGCGCCAGACGCCAACGCAATGCCGACGCGGTCGACCGAAACCCACGGCGCGGCGCTCACGACGATATGCGCGATGACGTTCCCGCCCTTGGCTTTTGCGAGTCCGCCGATCGGCGCGCCGTTGATCGAAACCCGTAAAAATGGGCCGTTCGTGAGCACCGTGTCGCGGGTCGTCAAAATGCCGTGCACGAGATCGTTCGTGCGTGCGTCGTCCCAGCCCGTGACCTTGCCGCTGTTTTGAACGCTAACGTAGGTGCGCGGGTAGCCCGCTTCTTGTCCGACGACGCCGTGCGTGTCGGTATTGGCGGTGGGCGTGACGATGTGGCCGTGGAGCAAGAGCGAGAAATAATCCGCGCGAACTTTGTCGCGTGATTCGACGTTGCGTCCGTTCCAAACTTCGAGCGCGTCGAAGCGGCCGTCGTACCAAGGTGCGGTACCGGCGCCGATGCTCGCGTCGAAGTGTGCGAGGTCGAAGTAGCCGATGTTCCACGCGCGCGGATGATTCACTTGAACGACATGCGGAGCCGTAATTTTGGCTACGGAATCGATCACGGTGCTCGGCGGCTTCGTGGCGTCGAACGCGCCGCCGCGTGGGTCGGCGGCGTTACGAACGAGTGGAAACACGTTCATGTGTCCCCACGGAATCACCGCGGCGTCGCTCGTCACCTCGTCGCCGGAAATTTCGACGAGCTCGTCGTCGAGCTTTGCTTCTTTCACGAGCGGCTCGAGATCTGCGACGACATTGTGCTCTGTCGCAACGGCGATGCGCACGCCTTCTGCGGCGTTGGAGATCACGCGATCGATGGTCGAGGTCGGAGCATCAGCTCCGAGCATCGAGTGCTGATGAAAATCAGCACCGAGATACCCGCTGACATCCAGCACCTGACGAAGCGCGCCCGCGAACGATTCTTTTCCGCCGGCCGCGAGCGTGATCTCTTTTTGGACGATGGTGTACTCGGGACCACGCGAAGCGGTTACGCGATATTTACCCGGAGAAATAGGCTGATCCGTGATCGTTCCCGTTGCGCTCGTGATCTGATTCTTCGCGGGACCTGCAGCCGACGCGGGACCGAAATCGATCGGTAACGTTCCGGCGAGCGACTCGAA
>JBDTFL010000377.1:0-6903 GCA_039937955.1 Polyangiaceae bacterium
ACCGATCGATCCTTCCGCGGAGGATGATCCGTCGCCTGCGCCCGGTCCTTGATCACCACCGCCCGAGCTGCTGCTTCCGCACGCAACGAGCGCCGCCATCGTCGAGACTGAAACGAATCCAAACACGAGCAAGGCGGAGCGAATTCGCATTAAATTCTCCTCGACAAATTAGTTGTACTATACAAGTATAGCCAGACGATTAAGCATGATTTTTGCGATTTTTGTGACGACGCACCGCGAGACCGACGAACGCCGCAAGCCCCGCGAACGCGACGTCATTCGAGCTGCGCGAGCTACCCATGCATCAGCTCAGCTTACGGTAGGGCGGGGCAAAACGACAGGCTGCTCAACACTCCCCGCTACCCCTTGCAACGATGCGAATCCCGACACGAGAAAACCGGATCGAATTCGCAGGTTTTTTCATATTGCGGCGTGCTTCTGGTCGAACGGGGCCAGATCGGCTAAATCGCCACGCTGTTCGTGTCTGCTGCACTCCCCCCCTCGCCGCCGTCGCAACGCGATGCCCAAGCACGTGCCTCGCTGCCTCGGCTAAGCGCGAGCTTTCGTGCGCTCGTCGAGGCTCGCAGCTTCACGCGCCGGGCAACACGCGCGCGACGCTGGATTTCCAGGGGGATCGTGCTCGTTCCGTTTTTGCTCATTTTTTTCCGCGACCTGTCGCTGCGTCATCAGCGCATCGCCGATTTCGATTTCCCGAGCATGGCGTTCTACCTGCTCTCTCTCTTCTTGAGCGCGGTGATCTGGACGACGCTCATGGTCGTCGCCGCGCGTCGGCGTGGTCTCGAGAAGTGGGCGTCGCGTGTTTTGCTTTTTGTGATCGCGCTCTTCGCAGTAGGTGCGCAGTCGTACACGTTCACCCGTTACCAGACCTACATGGATCATCAATCGGTGCTCGTCGGCACCTCGATGATGCCGAGCATTTGGCAGCAGCTGACGAGCGATTGGGAGTCGTTTGCGATCGCGCTCGCGCCGCCGTGCCTCGCGGCCATGCTCATTCCGATCTTCGCGAGCTCGCTCGCACCTGCTAGGCCGCGGCTTGCGCGTGCGGCGCTCGACGCTGCGCTCATCGCATTGTGTTTTGCGCTCTTCGTCGATCCCGAGCACGGCGCTGTACAAGGACAGTCGCCGGACGTGATGTACGTGTCGGCGCTCGGGCAGCTCGGTCGCGCGCTTTGGGATCACAACGAGACGGTAGAACGCACGCACCCCGGCCCGCGCTCGCCCATCCCGCTTCCGCCGTTGCACGCAAGACCAGCGGCGCCGCGCAGTGTTTTGTTCGTGGTGACCGAGTCGGTGCGAGCAATGAGCACCTGCGTCGAATACGACAAAGACTGCGCGTGGACGCCGTTTTCGAACGCCGAGGCACCGAACCGTTTTCCGCTCACACAAATGCGATCGGTCGACTCCACGACGGCGATTTCGATCTCCGTGATGTGGAATGGCCTGCCACCGGAATCATCGCGTGCCGAGCTGCATTCGGCGCCGCTCTGGTGGGAGTAC
Organism: Polyangiaceae bacterium; assembly: GCA_039937955.1. Lineage (GTDB taxonomy): Bacteria > Myxococcota_A > Polyangia > Polyangiales > Polyangiaceae > JAICXU01. The sequence goes on from JBDTFL010000377.1 coordinate 1,519, forward strand.
GCGCACGCCGCGCAGCTCGACACCGCGTATTTCACGTCGCAAAATCTTCTCTTCGGAAATTCGGGAACGTGGCTCGACGGTCTACCGCTCACGCGCCGGGTGAGCGCAACGGAGCTCGAGCCGGGAGCCACGCTCGAGATCGGGGCGGACGACGGCAAGCTCGTCGATTACGTGACGAGCGAAATCGGCGCGCTGCGCGAGCCGTACGCGGCGGTGGTGCACATGTCGAACACGCATTTCCCATACAAAACCGATCCGAAATATTCGCCGTTCTTGCCGGAAGAAGAAGCCACCGGCCCTGGCTACGAAACCGAAATTCGCAATCGGTATGCAGATGCAATCTATTTGCAAGACCGCGCGGTAGGCCGGCTCATTCACGAGATCCGCTCACGACCGAACGGAAATCGCGTCGTGATCATTTTCATTTCGGATCATGGCGAGCAGATGCGCGAGAAGGGCGCGGTTGGTCACACCGGCACGCTGTACGAAGAGGAGATTCGTGTGCCCGCGTGGATCGATGCGCCGCCCGGCACCCTGACCGCCGCAGAAGAAAATCATTTGCGTGCGTTGAAAGATGCACCGCTCACGACGCTCGACGTGATGCCCACGTTGCTCGATCTCCTCGGATTGCTGGACGAGCCAAAAATAGCGGCGTTACGCAAGAAAATGCCCGGTGAAAGCTTGCTGCGCGGAGGCTCGGCGGAGCACGACGTGTTCTTCACCAACTGCACCGAGCTATGGCAGTGTGCGTTCAAAAATTGGGGCGCGATGCGCGGGACCATGAAGCTGATTGCCAATCAAGGCGATCACGCATGGAACTGTTTCGATCTCGCTCACGACCCTTCCGAGCTCGACGCGCTCGAGCCGGCCGCGTGCGGCGATTTGCAAGCGCTGGCCGAATCCAAAGGGCACGGCCGCCCGTTCTGAAAAACGGTTATCGCTAATTGCAACTCAGTTGTAAGAGCAATAGTTACTGGCGTCACCAGGCGTGACACAACGCGTGCCGCCTTTGCAAAGCGCCGGGTCGCAAGCGCCGGTGGTGCAAACGCTCGCCGCACAAAGCCCGGTTCCGAACTCGAGCGAGCAGCAACCCGACCAACACTCGGAGTCGAGCTTGCACCCGCGACAATAGTAGTGAGGCCCCGCAAGCGTGCACTTCTGTCCTTTGGCCGTGTTGCACTTGATGCCGCACGTGCCGCATTGCTCGTCGGTCACCGTTCGAGTCGCGCCCGCGTCGCAACACCGCGCGTAGGTGTCGGCGGGGTTGTAGTTGTAACCGTCGGGTTTTCCGATGCACGGATCGACCGCCCCATCGCCCGCGTCTGCGAGAGTTTCGCCGTCGGAGAACGAGTCTGCGTCCGGCGAGCTGGCGTCGAAGCTCGCGTCGAACGTTGTGTCGGCATCGGGTGCATCGGTGAAATCCACGAGGAGCGAGCACCCCGCCACGGCAGAAAACAAGGTGATTGCGGTGATGGCGACTCGAGCACGCACGGACGTAGTTTACGGGTACCATGGGAAGCGGAGGCCATCCAATGGGGCAGTCCGGGCCGCAATCCGGCTCCGAGCGTTCGTCGATTCCCGATATCGAAGCACCGGAGAAGGTGATCATCTCGCCGATTCCGATCGATTCGGTGAGCGACGTCTCGTCGATCGACAAGCTCCTCGAGCTCGCCGACGGCGAGGAATGGAACATCGACGCGCAAGTGCGCAGCTTGCAAATCGCGGCGGTCGATCCGTCGCGCGATGCAGCCGCGGCAGAGCGTGCGCGCGGTCCGAGCCTCGCTGCGCCGACGCCATTCGATCTCGCGCCGGCCGGGGGCTTGGGCTCTTCGATTTCGAGTTCAAAAGGGCCGCCGCCACTTCCGCCGCCGCTCCCGAAGGCCACGTCGTCGGGATCGATGCCGGCGGTCACGCTCAAAAAGAGCCTTCCGCCGCCGCTTCCGCGTCCGCCGGATCAAACGGGCTCGCAATCACGACGTCCGCCGGATCTACAAGGAACGTCGCTGCCGTCCGTGCAACCGCCCGGTACGCTCGTCGATCTTCTGACGGCGCGCATCACGTCGCTGGAAAGCAGTGACGACAAGGTCGGTCTCGCGCGTGCGCACATCGAGCTCTCGATCGCCGCAGAAGCAATGCTCGGCGACGACGCACGATCGATGGTGCACGCAGAAGCAGCGCTCAAGGTCGATCCGCGTTTGGCGGCAGCGCACGCGATTTTGCGTCGCAAGCGTCATGGTCGCGGCGCCATCGCGTCGATGCTCGGACATCTCGAGCACGAGCTCGCAGCCGCCACCGAAGAAACGGCGACCGTCGAATTGCTCGTCGAAAAGGCGCGCTTACTCGGCGCGGCGAACGAAAAACCCGACATCGTTCGTGCGGTTTGGGAGCAAGCGCTCGCACGTGACTCGCATCATGCCGGCGCGCTCAAGGGCCTCGAGACCGAGCTCGTCACACGCACGCATTCCGCGATCGCCGAGCCCGCGCAAATCATCGACGCGAATCAATCGCTCGCCGAGCATCTCGGACGAATGGCAGATGCCTACGTCTCGGAGCCTCGCCTCGCCGCGTGGCTGCACGCGGAAAGGGCTCAAATCCTCGAGTGGCGTCTGCGCAACGTCGACGGTGCTCGTGGTGCATTGGAGCGCGCCGTCTCGCTCGATCCGTCGGTCGGTCCCGTTCGTGATGCGTGCGTTCGTCACGTCTCGGCTCACAACGACGCCGCCGCAGCCGTCGTTCTTCTCGATCAAGAAGCGCGCATCGAAACCGATCCGCAACGTGCAGCGCGTCTCGAGCTCGACGCCGCGTGCATCACTTCGGAGAAGCTGAACGATCCGCTGCGCGCGCTCGGTTTGCTCACACGTGCGGCGAGCCGTGCTCCGACCACGACCATCGTCGATCGTCGCGTGCTCGACGAGCTCGTTCGCCTTCATGAAAAAGAAGGTCATTGGGAGCAGTCAGCGCGCGCGCGTCGTGCGCGTTTGCCGTATTTCGTCGATCCGGAGGTGATCGTCTACGAGCTCCGCACGCTCGCGCAAATTCACGAGCGCCTCGAAGAACCCGAAGTTGCGATCGGTCACGTGGAGCACGCGCTCTCGCTCGATCCGGCAGACATGACGCTGCTCGAGCTTCTCGCTCGTCTGCTCGCATCCGTTCAACGCGACGAAGATCGCGTGAAGCTCTGGCTGAACGAAGCGTCACGCTTGGAAGATGCAACCAAGCGCGCGCGAGCTCTTTGTCGCGCGGCGCAGATTTGCGAAAATCACTTGGCGCGCCCACTCGACGCCATTCGGCATTTGCGTGCGGCATGGGTTGCCTCGCCCGGCGACTCAGAGGTGCTCGACAATCTCGCGCGTCTTCTCACTCCTGCACCGAGCGAGGTTCTGGATCACGAAGCACGCGGCCTCGTCGATCTTTATGCGCAGGCAGTCGACAGCGCGCGCGACCCCGGACGCAAAGTTGCGTACCTCGAGAAGATCGCGCTCATGTGGGAAGAGGTCGTGGGCGAGCCTCGCCGCGCGGCACGTGTCTATGAGGAAATACTGCAAATCGAGCCTGATCGTCGCGGTGCGGTGATCGGTCTAGGTCGCTGTGCGGCGCGGGTCGGTGACGATCGCGCGCTCGCGAGATCGCTCCTCGACGAAGCTCGTTTGGAGACCGATGGCGTCGACAAGCTCACGTTGCGCGTTCGTGCTGCGACCACGTTGGCGCGCGTCGATCCGGCGCGTGCACTTTCACTCGTCGAAGAAGTGCTCGAGCAAGACAGCGCACATCCCACCGCGCGCGTTCTCGAGACACGACTGCACGAAGACGCAGGTCGTTGGGAACGAGCCGCTGAATCCACGCGCGCGCGGATCGAAAACACGACGAGCCCCAAAGACAAAATCGCGCTCTGGCTCGCGCTCGCGCAGGTCGAAAACGTTCGCCTTCGCAATACCCAAGCGGCGCTCGCGTCGCTGCAGGCTGCGCGCACCATCGATCCCACGCATCCGGTGCCGCCCGAAGAAATTTTGCGCATGCTCGATTCGGCGGGCAACGACAAATTGTTCCGCGACGCCGTCGACCAGCTCGCGAAAGACGCGCCCACCGCGGAAGAACGCGTTCGCCATTTGGTGCGCGCCGCAGAGATCGACGAGCTCCGAATCGGCGACGACGCACGCGCCGCGATGACGTACGCCCGCGCGATGTCGGAAGCGCCAGAAGAAGAGTTGATCTCGGAGCGTCTCGAACGCGTGCTCGTGCGTCGCGCAGCGTCGGCCGCAAAAGCCGCTGAAGCGCAGCAAAAAACGCCGGCGCAACTGTTGGCCGAGCTCATCGCGCTGCAGCAAAAAAGGCTCGAACGCGCGCGCACGCCGTTCGCCGAGAAACGCATCGCCTTCGATCTCGCGCAGCTTTTGATCGAAGCCGGTCGTGACTTGCCGCACGCCACGCAATTGCTCGAAAAAGTTTTGACCGAAGAGCCGCGTCACATCGCAGCTCTGCGTGCCGGTGAAACAGTCACGCGTCGCAGCGGTGATTGGGTCGCGCTTTCGCGAATGCTCTCGCGCCAAGGCGACGCATTCCAAGACACGCGCGCGCGGCTCGGTGCGCTGTGGAGCCTCGCGGGCTTGGAAGAATGGCGTTTGCCCGTCGGAGAATCCGGTCAAACCTACGCGCGCATTTTGCGACTCGACGCGAGCGATCCGGGGGCGCTCGAGGCCACCGTTCGTCGAGAAATTCCCGCCGCCCGTCACGGCGACCTTCGCGCCAAGCGCGCGCTCATCAGTGCGCTGCGCTCGCTCTTTGCATTTGCTTCGGACGACGGAACACGTCTCGCGATTCAGCTCCGCTTGGCGACGTTGCTCGAATCGTTCGCCAACGAAACACCCGACATCACCAGCGCAACGACGATGGGAATCTTGCGCGAGTCGCTCGACCGCTTCCGCGCCGGTCTGCACATCGATCCACTTTCCGTCACGTCGGCCACGGGTCTCGCGCGCGTTGCTCCGCGACTCCAAGATGCAGAGGGCGCGTTCGCCGCGGCTTCGTCACTCGCCGAGCTTTCGGTCAATCCGCGTGCACGCGCTCGTTACTTGCTCGACGCCGCAGACATCTTGCTGCGCGCCGGGCCCGACGAAAGGCTTGGAAAAACGGCAGATCGTCGCACCAAAGCCTGCATTCTTTTGGAGCGCGCCATCGACACCGATCCGGATTCCATTCCGGCAGCGGGACGCCTCGCAACCGTTCGCCAAGAAAACGGCGAGTCGGAAAAAATCGTCGACACCTTCCGCAACGCGATCAAACGAGCACGCGCTGCCGACTCGATCGTCTTGCTCGGATCGGAGATCGCGCGCGTCGCTCGCGACGAATTGAACGACTTGCCGCTCGGCATCGAGGCCCTGCGTCGCG
>JBDTFL010000378.1:0-4477 GCA_039937955.1 Polyangiaceae bacterium
ATCCGTCAGCCACCGTTCAAGGGCTCTCGCAGTATTTGTGGAAGCTCGAGCAACCGGCGCACGCCGTGGCGAACGGCTACTTCCTCGCCGCGAGCAATCGCGTCGGAACCGAAGCTCCGTGGAACATCGGCAAGTTCTACGGCACGAGCTACGTCGTCGACCCGCGCGGAAGTTTTTTGGCGACCGCATCGGAAGACAAGGACGAGCTCATCACGGCAATATGCGACCTCGACCAGATTCAAGAAGTACGGAACACGTGGCAGTTCTATCGTGATCGTCGCCCGGAGACGTACGAGCTGATGACGAAGCTCTGAGGAGCTTATTTTCTCGGTCGAAACATGATCGGCGCGTTCGGGTAAGATCCTCGAATGCGCCGTTTCTTTTTTGTAGCTTCGATTATTTCTTCGTCGCTGATTTCGATTACTGCAAATGCCGACACGCTCTTGGTCGGTCCCGGAAAAACCTACACGAAGGTTTGCGACGCGATCGCCGCCGCACGAATCAACGACACGATCGAGGTCGACGCATCCGGAAATTACGACGGCGAAAACTGCGGTTGGGACACCGACAACCTCACCATCACGGGAGTGAACGGCCGACCGAAGATCAATCTCACGAGCGCGCCCTCGGACGACAAAGGCATCTTCACGATCACCGCCAAGACCGCGACCATCGAGAATTTCGAATTTTCCGGCGCGACGTCGAGCACGGACAACGGCGCTGGCATTCGTCATCAAGGCCTGAATCTCACGGTGCGCGGCTGTTATTTCCACGACAACCAGGACGGCATTTTGGGATCACCCGCGGTCAATCACAGCGGAACGCCGCAGCCCGGAATCGGCACGGTGCTCGTCGAGACCAGCGAGTTTTCGCACAACGGCGCGGGTGACGGCATGTCGCACAACATGTACATCGGCGACTACGGAAGCTTCACGTTGCGCGCGTCGTACTCGCACAACGCCATCAAAGGTCAGCTCGTGAAGTCACGCGCGTACAAAACGTTCATTCTCTACAACCGGCTCACTGACGAGGTCGGCGCCACGACGAGCTACGAGGTCGACATTCCGAACGCGGGTACGACTTACGTCATCGGAAATTTGATCGAGCAAAGCGCCGATTCCGAGAACGACAACATCATCGAGACCGGCGCTGAAGGCGCATCGAATCCAACCGACCAGCTCTTCGTCGTGAACAACACCGTCGTGAATGATCAGGCCAACGGCATCTTCGTCGATGTGTCGAGCGGCGCGACCGTCAGCATTTTGAACAATATTATCCGAGGAAAAGGCACCATCACGAACGCAGTCAGCCCCACCCTCGCGAACAATTGGGACGACTCCAAGGGCGACCCGCTGCTCGTGAATCAAGCGAGCTACGACTACCACCTGCAAGCGACCTCACCGTGCGTCGAGCAAGGAAAGGATCCTGGCGCGGGTCCAGACCTCTCGCTCACGCCGGTCTTCGAATACGTGCATCCTACAAATGTCGAAGGACGCATCATCGTCGGCCGCATCGACATGGGCGCGTACGAGCTGAATGGCGGAGTAGCTTTGGGTGACGGCGGAATCGACGGCGTCGACAGCGGTACCGCGCTTCTTTCCGACGGCGGATCATCGTCTCCCGGGTCGAACGACAATCCATCTGTGAACGGATCGCCTGATGACGGCGGTGGATGCGGATGCCTTTTGGTCGGTAATCACAAACGCGAAACACCCCTATTTCTATCGCTTGGAATTGCGATCACATTTGCGATTCGACGCTCGCGCAAACGTCGCCAATTCGTCAAAGCGTAATCGTTAAGAAATATGCACTGAGCAGGCACGTTGTCCGATCGAGCCGCCGCCAATCTCGGCGCGCGATGCTCGAAAGGACAAATCATGCGAGAGACATTCTCTCTTCGCGGCGCTCCCGTGCGTGCGCTGCTCGGTATTTTTGCGGGCTTACTGGTTTCGAATTGTGCGGAGAATTTCGCGTTCGCGGACGACGAGACGATCAGAACTATTTCGACGCCATCGCCCGCGCATCATTTCGGCGATCGAGGCGACGTCGTGTTTCCGCTCGCAGGTGTTGCACTGGGCGGTAGCGGCTTGGGCGGCTTGGCGACGTATTCGGCCGGACCCATCGGGTTCCAATATGACTCTTCGAGCGATGACTCCGGCGGCCGCTATACCCAAAGTTATTTTTCAATCGAGCCGACCGCAGATTTCTTCGTTGCGCGCCATCTCTCCATCGGCGGAACTGTCAGCGTGGCGTATTCGAATCTCGCGTACTCGGCCCCTTCGAACGCGACACCGACGCTCGGCGGACTCCCATCGTCGCAAGGTGAGCTTTCGCTCGGGCTCGTGCCGCGTATCGGTTACGCCTTTTCGGTGGGCGACCACGTCACGATTTGGCCTCACATTGGCGGCGGGATCGTGGCGTCCGACAACACGGGATCCGACCAGGGCCCGACGAGCATTCCATTTCAATTTCGGGGCAACGCCGACCTGGCGATCCTCTATCACGTCGATCGGCACTTCTTCGTGTCCGTCGCGCCCACACTGTTTATCGGAGGCGAGCCGAAGCTCGCCGATGTCGATCAGTCCAATTTTTTACTCAGCTTTGGCACTGACGTCACGCTCGGTCTCGTTCTATGAAAAAAGCCGCCCGCCCTTTCGAGCACGCGGCCTGATTCGAAATCCCCTATGATTTGCGGCAATTAATCAGGGGGCGACCTTCGCGCCGGTTTGGCCTGAAGTCTTCTTGTGCTTCTTCATTTTCGGCGCCGGTGCTGCGTCGTCTGCGGGAGCCGGAGCATCTGCAGGCGCGTCGAACAACGTGATGCCGTTCAATCCGGTGAATTTGTCGGCGACACGGCCGGGATGCGCGTTCGCGTGACCATTCGGGCCCGCCGTTCCGCCCGCGCCTTGTGCGCCGTTCGGACCTTGCGTTCCACTCGAACCAGCGGTTCCGCCCTGCCCTGCAGATCCTCCGGAGCCGGCCGATCCGCCATTGCCTTGGGGGCCTGCTTCGCCTGCCGCGCCGCCCGATGCGTCGAGCTTGATTTGCGAAGCGAGCTCAGGATGATTCGCGTCGAAGGTCAGCTCGATTCCGCCGCCTTGTCCGCCGCGACCGCCTTGTCCACCTTGGCCGCCCTGCCCGCCGTTTCCGCCATCGCCGCCAGCGGCTCCCGCGCCGCCGCTACCACCGCTGCCGCCATTTCCGCCGTTTCCGCCTGCTCCACCAGCACCGCCATTTGCGCGAATCGTGACCGGTGCTCCGAACGGAACGAGAACGAAATCTTCGACGTCGCCGCTCACTTTGATAGCTACGAGCTTGTCATAAAACGGCGTCTTCACGATCGTCGCGAACGCAACGACATTGGGACCGTTGCCGCCGTCAGTGCCTGAAGCCCCGGGATTTCCCGGTCCGCCAGCAGCTCCGCGTCCGCCGACGTTGTCCGTTCCGCCGTAAGCTCCGGCTTGTCCGGCGCCGCCGCTCGATCCGTCTTGGCCATCGTCGCCCGGCTTGCCGCCGCTGCCCGCATCTTTGATGCAGTCGTAGCTGGGTTTGTATTTGCTGGTGACGTTGAACTTGGTGGGCTCGCGTTTGAACGCAGTCACGATCTCGAACTGCTTGTCGGTCGACGCGAGAACGTCAGGATTCGGCGTCAAAAAGCCGTATTTGTCGACGGCGCCCAAGTTGGACGCGAACGTGAAATCCGTGAACTCCATCTTGTCGTTCTTGTTCGCTTCCGCGCCGCCCGTGTACGTCTCGAGGCGTTTCGCTTGCTTGTCGCCCTTCAAGAGAACGTCGGCCATGATGACCATCTGAGTTTTTTCGCGCGGGCACACCGTCGGGTCTTGCTTGCGCAGACCAACGTCCATCTTCTGCATTTGCGCTTCGCTCAAGTCGACCGAGTTCTTGCCGACGAGGCTCTTCAAAAATCCGCAGCCGCCGAGAACGGAAGACGCGAGAACGATCGTGGTCAATGCAGTGAAGTGAGATGCGCGCATGAGAGTAGCTCCAGGAAATTTGCCGGCCGTCATCGATCGGGCACTTCCAAGTACGGAGCGCGTGCGCAGCTCTCCCCTCGCGGATTGAATATTTTCAGCGTGTGACCACGACCGCCTTCGATCCGCTGACCGGGAGCTTCGCGAGCGTCGTCGCAGCCACCGTGATCGTGTGCGGGCCCGGGGCAAGCCCCGACGCGTCGAGCGTGTAGCTGTAGCCGACGTTCGGACAACCGAGCCGTCCGGGATAAGTCGCGCAAATGTCGGGACGCGCTGCGCCGTACGTTGCGTGGCCGACCATCACGCCGTCGACGCCGATGTTGATCGACGACGGATCGATCGCGTCGCCTACCACATAAAGATTGTCGAGCACCCAACCCGAGACTTGCACGGAGTCGGTGAGCACCGCGCCGTTTGCCGGCGAGTCGATCGACATGTTGGGCCATTCGGTCGGATCGTTTCGGATACACGAGCACGGCTCGTCG
>JBDTFL010000379.1:0-8416 GCA_039937955.1 Polyangiaceae bacterium
CGGCCTCGCGCTGCTCACGCCGCACGACGTGCATCACGGCATCGTCGCCGAGAGGCTCGCCAACCGCGCGCGGGTGCTTGATCGCGCCTTTGCTGCGCACCCTCAGCGCTTCGTGAAACGCGCTCCCACGCCGGCGTTGCCGCCCGTCGCTGCGTGGATCAACAAACCCATCGCACAACCGTCAAACGCACTCTCGACTCAATAAATTCATCAACACGTTGGTCTCAAAATCGTTGTCAGGCTCCGTGTCGTAACGGGCCGTAATGCCGTCGTAGAATTGATTGAACGAATCACCGAACCAATACGACATGACGTACAGCGAACGTCCATCGAACGCAGCGCCAGCGAAACCTTGAGCCTTCGGGTTGACGGTTGCGACGTTGAACGTCGTCCACGATGAAGACTCCGTGAACGAAGCGCTCGTGTCATAGCGAGTCATCACACCCGTGACATCTGCCTCATTTTGCTCTTCGGAAAGGTAGAGATAATGGCCGTCGAACGTCGCTCCGCACCGCCGCGACGGCTCGTTCGGTAGCAACGTGAGGTCCATCAACGCATAAGAGCTCGAGTCGGCGAACGACGACTTCGTGTCGTAGCGTACGGCCAAAGACTCAGTCACTCCAGCGTCGGGCACTTGATCACCGTCAGGTCCATAAGGGACGAGGTAGAGATAGCGACCGTCGAACGTGACGCCGCAGTAACCCTGTGCTTGCGGGCTGAGCGTCCTGAGCTCGAAGGTCGTCCACGCAGCGGCGTCAGTGAAAGACCCGAGTGTGTCATAGCGAACGAACGTGCTAGATGGTTGAAAGGCGTAGTAGACATCCTGCACGTCCACCTCTCCGCCGTTCGGAGCAAAGTAGACATACCGACCATCGAACGCGGCGCCGGCAAATCCCAATGCCGTCGGTGCCAACGTCGTCGTATCGAAGGTAGACCATGCCGACGCGGCCGTGAACGAGCTCAGCGTATCGAACCTCAATGCGTGCCCGTGCGGCATTCCGGTTTCGCTGTTGACGGAGGGCGCCAGGTACAAATAACGGCCGTCGAACGTGCCACCGTAGAAGCCTCCAGAGACTCCGACCAACGCATTCACGTCGAGCGACGCCCAATTCGTGGAGTCGCCGATCTCCCGAAAATCACCGAGCGACGGGCCGGCGTCAGACGTGGTGGCGTCCGTACCGGCGTCCGATGGGAAAACGGTGTCGTCGCCGCCTCCGCCTCCGCCGACGATTTCACCACCGCACGCGATGACGAGCAAGAAGACCGTGATGAGCCATTTCCGCATGATGAAGTGCGTCCCCCTGATTCCGAGCTTCCCCGTTCCAAATACCGATTCTAGCTGCTGCGCTCATCTTAGGCTCGAGGCGGAGGTACGACGTCTGATCCATCCCCGACCGTCCTGAGTACACTCGCAACATGTCGACCGGCGAGCTTCTCATCGATCCCAAAGAGTGGTCCACACAACGCTGGAAAAATGGCGGTGGAATCACGCACGAGATTTGGCGCTGGACCGACCCGAAGAGCGGCGACCTCGGACCCGACGCTCATGATTTGCGTTTGAGCGTCGCGGAGATCGAAGGCGCAGGGCCCTTCTCGCGTTTCCCCGGCCACTACCGCACGTTGATTGCGTTGGAAGACACGCTTCTCGAGCTCGCGACGGCGGACGGCAAACCGCGCGCGATGAAGAAGCATCACGCTTTTCATTTTCCCGGCGACGTCGCGGCGGCAACTCTCGGACGAGGTCACGCGACCGACCTCAACGTCATCTCACGGCTCGCGCGACGACGTGCGCATGTCACGGTGTCGAAGCGCGAGCTCGATCCCACGTCCGACATTTGGCCGAGCACCCGGCTGCAGCATCTCGCGATTTTCGCGCTGTCACCAACGACGCTTCGCAACGGCGGCGCAGCCCGCGAGCTCACCGCACGGCAAACGTTGATTCAGCTCGATGCTGCCAATGAGCTTGCGTACGAGGCAAACGTGCCAGTGGTGTGGATCCGGTTCTAGAGCGCGTAGAGTGCGCTCGATGTTCTCGCATGAAGGCGACACGCGTTCGAGTCGCCAAAATCGCGTGCTTGCGGGCTACCTCGCATTCGTCGGTGGTCTCGCCAATTCGTCGGGCTTCGTCATCATCGGCCGATTCACGTCGCACGTAACCGGAAACGCCGGGCGTCTCGCGGTCGACAATGCATTCGGGAAATTCGCGTCGGCATTTTCGGCCGCGCTTCTCATTCTCACGTTCTTCGTCGGCGCGTTCGTCGGCAGCGTCATTCTCGAGAGCCGGCCATTCGGCCACGTGTCTCGGGCGTATGCGCTCGCGCTCGCCATCGAAGCCGCATTGCTCATCGCCTTCGCGGCCCTCGTTCATGATGGAGTCGCAGTCAGCGAGCTCGGCATCGACGCCGAAGCCGCGCTTCTCTGTTGCGCGATGGGATTGCAAAACGGATTGGTCACGCGGCTCTCCGGCGCGGTCGTGCGCACGACGCACATCACTGGTGTCGTCACCGATCTCGGAATCGAGTCCGCGCGTTGGTTTCGCCATTGGCGCGCAGCACTCTCGCGTGCGATCAACGTGCGGCTGGTCGTCGGTACAGTGAGCGAGAAGCCATCGTACGAAAAATTTCTTCTGCTCACGACGATCGCGGGCTCGTTCCTGGCGGGCTCATTCGTCGGCGCAATCGGCACCGTACGATTCGGAAGCTCGTTCATCGGAGTCGCAGCGGTGTTCATCGCCGCGTGCTCCGCCTACGCATTTCATAGCGGATCGAAGCACGAGGACACGTCCCAAGCGTCGCGACGCTAAGCACTATTTTCAGCGTTCAGCTCAAGGCACAGCGCACATCGCGTCGGGCACGGCATGTCGAGCGCATTTTTCGACGCGCTCCAAATAGGGCGCGTCGGGAAGCGCGTCGGAGACACGAAGGAGCGTGACGTGCGTTCCGTTCGGCGCGACGAGCTCGAGCTGCGGATGCGACGCAATGAACGTCTGCAGCTGCGCGCCATGCGCGCCGTCGATCCAATACTTCGCTTGTCGTCCCCAAGAAGGAGCGCTCCAGTCGAGAGCCTGGGGGAGCGCGGGAAGATCGGCGGGCCACTTTGCAGCTTCAGGCGCGGGTCGATCGACCTCTTCCAGATCGACCTCTTTGATCGGCGTCGTGAACCGCGCGTAGTCGGTCATGCGCGTTTCGATCAGCACCGACTTCGCGTCGGCGATCCGATTTCTGTCCGTAGTCGGCGAGCTTTTGGCGTTGCTCGAGTGACCTGCTCCGGAGAATACGACGCTCCGCCAAACGTTTCCCACGCGCGCTTCGATCGTCTCGACCGGCACATCGCGAGCGTGCGGTGAGCCGTCGTAGCGATCGATGCCGTCGATTTTTTGCGCAATGCAACGCGCGATGCTCACCGGCGATTCGACGACGCGCGCGATCGTGATCGGCTGGTCGCTGGTTTGTGGATCGCTGGTGGCGGTGCCGTCCTCGTAGATGACCATGTGCGTGCGGCTTCCGCTCATGCCGCTGTGTCGCGAGTAAACGAGGATCGGTTTCTTCTCGGTGCCTGCGATGTCGCCGGCGTAGAACGCATTGCTCGCGTGCGGGTCGAGCACGACCGGATCGCAATTCGCGCTGAATCCGTCGTCGTCCGATGAAAGGGCGAGCGCTTGCTCGGAAACGAGCTGACGTGATGCCGCGTGCTGACAACCGAAGGTGGCCGCCGTGAGCCCGAGCAACGCCAATCTCCACGACGCGCGCATTCGTCCTCCTCCCAACAAAACTAATGGTGCTTGCTCGTGGACACTTCTGCAAGCACGCGCTAATCGGACGAGCATGTTTCGCCTTTGGTTCGTGGTCTTTGCTTCGTTCGCCATGCTCTCGGTCGCGATCTCGTGCAGCTCGTCGTCTCCCGACACTTCGGGCGCAACGGACGCGGGAACCGACGCCAAGGTCGTGGACTCGGGTCCCGACGTCGACAACGGCGCGCCTTCGACGACGTATCCGGCGCCGCATCCCGATCTTCCGCAGCTCGTGAACGCCGCAAAAGGGCCGGTGCTCACGAACCCGAAGATCGCGCTCGTCTACTTCCCTTGTGAAGCAGATGCCGGCGCAGCGTCGTGCGATTCCGACGGCGGCGAAGCGCAGCTCGAAGCGTTCGCCCAGAAATTCGCGAGCTCTTCGTATTGGGCCACCACCACGTCCGAGTATGGCGTCGGACCGGTGACGTATGCCGGCGCGATTCCGCTCACCGGCGAGGTCGCACCGAAGACCGCCACCAACATCGATCTCCAAAATTACGTGACCAGCCTCCTCGCGAGCGGCAAGCTCGGCGTGCCGGATCCGCAAACTATCTACACGTTCATCTATCCCGAGGGCACCGTCATCAGCGAAACGAACCCGCTCAGCGTGCTGGTCGGTGGCTTCAACAGCTGCTCGCAATTCATCGGCTACCACGACAACGTGTCGGTCGCGATTGGTGATGCGGGCGCGCAAAATTTCCCGTTCGCGATCATTCCCACGTGCTCCACGGCCGTCAGCACGTTGACCGAGCCCATGAGTCACGAGTGGGTCGAGGCCGCGACCGATCCAGATCCGGTCGCTCAATCGAATGGCGTCTTCGTCGCGAGCGGCGGACCAAACTCTGCATTTTTCGGCGTGGATGGTGACCATCTCGTGTGGACCTTGCCCGGCGGCGGTGAAGCCGGCGACCTCTGCGAAAACGGCGGTCCCGCAATCGACATCAATCCGACCGACATCGGAAGCACCGTGCAACGCACGTGGTCGGACCTCGCCGCAAAGGCGAATCATGATCCGTGTGTGCCGCACGTCGACGGCGCGTACTTCGCGGCAGCGCCCGTGCTCACCGACGACGTGAGCTTCACCACGACATTCACGGGAAGCGTGAAGAGCAAGGGCATCGTCGTCCCGGTCGGAGCGAGCAAGACGATCGAGGTCGATCTGTTCAGCGACGCCGCTACCGACGGGCCCATCACGGTGGATGCTCAAGATCTTCTCTACGAGAACTACGGAAAGGCCGGCCTCGCCAACACGATGAACCTCACCTGGGATCGCGTCAGCGGATTGAATGGCGAGAAGCTCCACCTCACCATCAACGTGCTCTCGTCGTCGTTCCTCGGCGGCGCACATGCGTTCGTCATCAAAGCGCAAATCGGCAGCCGGTATCAGCTGTGGCCCGGTCTCGTGGTCGAGCAGTAACTCTGTGGACGCCCGCGCGTCGCTCGGCTCTACGTTTCTGTTAGCGTGCGCAGCATGCGTCGCGTTCGCCTCGTGTTCACGGACGTAGATGGCACGTTGGTCGGATCGTCGAACGCGGTTCCGCAACGCGTGTGGGATGCAGCGAAGCAGCTAACCGACTCCGGCATCGGCCTGGCGATTTGCTCGGGACGCGCGGCGTTCGGCGCCACGCTCGACTATGCGCAGCGTCTTCGTCCAAACGGTTTTCACGCGTTTCAAAATGGCGCGAGCATTTTGCATCTCGGAACCGGCGAATCGATTTCACAGCCTATTTCGCCTGATTCCGTAGAAAATTTAATCGCGCGTGCGCACCGCGCGGCTCAATTCGTCGAGCTCTACGCCGACCAGAGCTTCGCGTACGAAGGCGCCGCGAGCATCGCCGAAGCGCATGCGCGTCTCCTCGGCGTTCCGTTTCAATCGCGACCCTTGTCGGATTTGAAATCGCCCGTCGTACGTGTGCAGTGGATCGTTCCGCATGCTGAAACGAAAGAGCTCATCGCGGAGCTGGACGCACGTCACTCCGATCTCGAGATCACGTCATCGACATCGCCGCTCATGCCCCGAATCGATTTCGTGATGCTGACGGTGCGCGGCGTGAACAAGGCGAGCGCGGTCGCGACGATTGCCGCACGCGAAGACATTCCACTCGAAAATGTGATGTTCGTGGGGGACGGTGACAACGACGTCGCGCCCATGCTCCGCGTCGGTTTTCCGGTCGCCATGAGCAACGCATCGAACGACGCACGCGCCGCCGCGAAGCATCATGTCGGCAGCGTCGACGACGGTGCGGCTGCCGAAGCATTCGAGCTCGCGCTGACTTCGTGAGCGACTTCGACGATGTCATCATCGGCACCGGAATGGCCGGCCTCACAGTCGGCGCATTGCTCGCGCATTCGGGTCGGCGTGTGCTCATGCTCGAAGCGCACGATGTTCCGGGCGGTTACGCGCACACGTTCACCATGCGCGATTACCGCTTCTGCGCGCAGGTTCATTACATTTTCAATTGTGGCGAAGGCGAGACCATCCACAGATTTTTGGAGACGCTGGGCCTCGCTGACGAAGTGCCGTTCGTTCGTCTCGACGTGGAAGGTTTCGATCACGTCGTGATCGATCGCGAGCGCTTTCGCATTCCGAATGGTCTGCCGAAGTTTCGCGATCGCCTACTGCGCCAACATCCGGATGCATCGCAACCGATCCGCGATTATTTTCGAATCGTAGAGATGATCGCGCGTGAGCTCGACGAGCTCGATGGGCTTCCGGAGAAGCTCACCGCGGCCGCGCTGCTTCAGGCTTTTCGTTACCGACACGTCCTTCGCTATCTGCGGTGGACGCTCGACGACCTCTACGATCACGTGCACATGCCGCCACGTCTGCGCGCGATTCTGGCGGGTCAATGCGGCGACTATCTTTTGCCGCCGCGCGACGTATCATTGCTCCTGCACGTTGCGCTGATCCACAACTACGATCGCGGCGCCTACTATCCGCGTAAGCATTTTTTCCACTTCGTAGAATCGATCGCCGAGCGCATCACACGCTCACCCGGCTGCAAGATCTTGCTCGAGCACGAGGTCGACGAAATACATGTCGACCATGGCCGCGTGGTCGGCGTGAGCACCAAGAACGGCAGCCGTTTTACCGGGGATCGCTACATCTCGAACGTCGACCCCAAGGTCACCGCCAAGCTCATTGGCCAGGAGCACGTGAGCCGCGAGGACGCGAAATACTTAACCTACGACTACTCGTGCGGCACCTTCACGATGTACTTAGGTTTGCGCGGCGTGGATCTTAGGGATCATGGCTTCGGATCCTTCAATGTTTGGCATTATCCGCACGAAGATCTGAACCGAATTTACGACGACCAACTCGTTCGTCATGATCTCTCGCGGCCCTGGCTCTTTCTCTCGACGCCGACGTTGCATTCGAGTGAGCCCGGGTTGTGTCCGCCCGGAAATCAGATTTTGGAGATCGCCACTGCGTGCGACCATGCGTATTTCGAGAAGCTGCGACGCGAGGATCGACGCACCTACAACCGCGAAAAGAAGCAGCTCGGCGAAACCGTTTTGGACGTCTTGGAAGATCGTTACGTTCCGAACATTCGCGATCATCTCGCGTTCCGCTTGTCCGGAAGCCCGACCACCAACGAACGTTATTGTTGGGCACCCGCCGGCAATGCTTATGGAGCCGCGCTCACTCCCGCCAACGTCGGCCTGCGACGCAAGCCGTGGAAGACGTCGCTCGAAAATCTTTGGATGGTCAATGCAACTGCAGGATTACCGAGCGTTGCAGGTGCCATCGGCGCAGGCATGAAGCTCCACCTCGCGCTCGTGGACGATTCACCCGGCTAGCGCGCGATCACAAAACGCCGTCAATCACCGCTTGATCGACGTAGCTCGTGGTGACGACGCGACCAGCAGTGAAATCCGTATAGTCGAGCGCCAGATCGTAGTTCGCCGGGTTGTGCGGATGATTGATGATCAGCGTGTCGTGCAAACACCAGCCTGCGCCGACGTTGCAGCCCGATCCGGATGCATCGACCATGAAGAGGTGCGAGCCCGCCAAATCCGAATGTAGATTTTGATCGGAGCTCGTGTTTTCGGAATTCCCCGCAACCGGATCGTGCGCGGCGCAGATGTAAACGCCCTTCATTTTGGCGACCATCGCGCTGTTCATGGCGTACGAGCCGCCGTCGAGATTGAAGTATGCGACCTTGGCAAGCACATCGCTCGACGCGAACGTGAAGAGCTCGTCGGCGACGAAGCCGCCGCTCGAATGTGCGACGACGACGATGGTGCTCGCCGCAGTTTGCGAGGCCAGCGCAGCAGCGAGCGTCGAGTTGCCGATCTCGCGTGACGAGTAGTCGGCGTCTTTGGGTCCGCGCACCGCGTAGATTTGTCCGACGTGCAATGCCGCGAGCTTGGCGGTGACGAGCGCACTCACCCAGCTCTGCGACTCGGCGTCAGTCGCGGTGTAGCCGCCGTAAACGATCGCGATCTCATCGCCGCCGCCGATGTGCTTTCCCGTGATGCCGAAGCTCACGGGCGCCCAGCTCGTTTCGCCGGCGTCGCTGCTCGCATCAACGGAAGCATCCGCCGTGGAAGAAGGTGCGGCGTCTGGAGCGACTGAAGAATTTCCGGAATCTGCTTCGTGATCGGCGCTGGCGTCGTTTCCGG
>JBDTFL010000380.1:0-5358 GCA_039937955.1 Polyangiaceae bacterium
GACAGCTGCTACCGCTCAGCTGGTCCCGTGGTCCCGGAAAATCGTCGAGGCTGAGCTCAGCAGGCTGAAACTCGCCGTTCCTCACGCCGTACTTGGTTGTGAGGCCGCGTCGAGCATTTCCTTCGAAACCGAACCTTAGCTAAGAATGACAATGGGTCTCTCTAACTCTCGCTCCCCATCGTGGTCGTCGAACGCGCGCCGGCCACGCGGCTACATCGGAACCGCTCATCAAACGATCGGCTCCGACATCACCGCGCTTCTCAAAGCAGTGCTCATGCCCGAGCAAATGCTGGGCAAAGAGGTCGTTTCGGGGTTACGGCAAGTCGAGGGCCACAAGTGGTACCCGATCGCCATGCTGCTCGATCCTCTCGATCGTCTCGATCAGCTCCTCGGCGAAAGCTCGCTCCGTAAAATCGGCTGGACGCTCTTCGAGCAGTCACACGAAAAGGCGATGCGTGCCGCAAAAGTGAGTGTGCGCGCCATCACCTACGGAATCGACGGCATGTATCACCGCGCGAATCGCGGTCAGGACATCGGCGGTTGGCGCGTCGTCACATTCGAGCCCGGCGAAGCGGTCCTCGAAAAAAACACGCCGCACAACTGCATCATGGAGGAGGGGATCCTCGAAGCCGGCTGTCGCGTCGCGGGAGTCGTCCCCACCATCTTTCAATCCGAATGTATTCGCAACGGCGGCGTGGTCTGTCGTTTCGTGATCCGCTCGCACGTCGTCGACGAGCGCTGGAACGGCTGACGCCGTACGAAAGCGATCTTTATTTCGGACCGGCGAGCCCGACGAGATTGCCTTCGAGGTCGGTGAAGTGTGCGACGAACAGATCGCGCCCCGGATTTTTTGCCGGCCCCATCACGCGTTTGCCGCCAAGGCTCTCGGCTTTGGCGAGCGCCGCGCCGACGTCGGGGACGCCGACATAAAAGATCGTGTGGCTCGCGAAATTTTTTCCGCCACCGACTCCACCGGGAATTCCGCCGTCGGGTGGCGTGATGAAGCCATAGTTGCCAGCCTCCGAAACTTCGGGCGCGACCGGCGAGGCGGTGTCGCATTCCCAGCCGAACAAATCGCCGTAATAGTTGCGGAGCTTCTCGGCGTCTTTGCCGATGATTTCAAAATGAACGACGGGCAATCCCATGCGTTCTTCCTATTTCGACTCCACGACCGCCGCAAGCTTCGCGAGCCACCCGAAAGCGACCCAACAAGAAGAGTCAGGCTGGCTTGCCGCCACACGTCATTGACCCAAGCGCTTGGTCAACGTGTCGACATCGGCCTCACTCACGCCGATGCCCAACAAATAAACGCGCGCGCCGCCGTATTGATACGTGAGCGCATTCAAAAATTCTTCGATGGCGCTCGCAGGCGTGGACAGGAGGGCTCGCTCCACAGCCGCGTGATCGTCGCCGGTCGGATAAAGGTAGTGCGCCGACAGCGCGTAGTTGTGGACGATGGCCTCGCGGTCCGCGCCGGCCAGTGACAGGAGCATCGCCGAGATCAAACCCGTGCGATCTTTTCCGGCCGCGCAATGAAAGACGACCGCACCTTCTTTTTGCGTCGCGAGCTCGTGGAACACCTGGCGGAATTTCTCTGCGTGTTTGGACAGCGCGGCGGCGTACAAGTCGCCGCGCGTTTTGGTGAGCCAATCCCAAATTCCAGATCCAAAAAGTGAAATGCGCACGTACCGAAAGCGCGGATCGCCCTCGAGCGCATCAGGTGCTCGCGCGGCCTCGAAGCCATTGCGAAGATCGATGTCGAGCTTCACGCCGTGCGCGAGGAGAACTTTCTTGTCGCCTTCGGTCGTGTCCTCGAGCGTTGCCGTACGAAAGAAATGGTCGGGCGGAATTTTTCCGTGCGCGCCCACGATCCCCGCAAAATCACGCCCGTTTCGCACACCCTTCAGCGGAAGCTCACGCACCTGATCGGCTGGCGTCGGCTCGATCGCGTGGGCTGCCGCATCCAGCTTGGGCGACCACGCAGGCGCCGAATGCGCGCATCCTGTCGTGAGCACCGCGACGAAGAGAAGGGCTGCGCGTCGCACGGCCTGAACCTTAACATGCCCGGGCCGGCTACCTCACGAGCCGAGTCACCGTTTCCCGTGTCCAGCGCGCAGTGACTCAGTGCAGCCGGATCGGACGAGTCGCTTTGTGCGGAGACCCGACCTTCGCGTGAAGTGACGATGCGACAGGTGCGGCGCCACCTGCGCTCACCGCGTTCGTCGATGCGCTGAGTGAGGCGCTTGCCGACGCGCTCGCTGCGAGGACGTCGGAGCTACTCGAAGCTGCAGCAGCAGGTGACGCTGCGGCCGCGAGCTTGTTGAACGCAGCGAGTGGCGTGGTGCCGACGACGAAGAAGAGATACGCGAGCGGCGCGCCGATCACGAAGGCAACGGCGAAAACCCAACGTCCGTAGCGAGGCCTCAAACCGGGGA
Source organism: Polyangiaceae bacterium (assembly GCA_039937955.1). GTDB lineage: Bacteria > Myxococcota_A > Polyangia > Polyangiales > Polyangiaceae > JAICXU01. The sequence goes on from JBDTFL010000380.1 coordinate 2,436, forward strand.
AATACGAGGGGATTGGCGTTACGAGCGGACTCACCACGGATGCGTCGAAGGTCGGCGCGTTGACCTTGGCTTTCGGTGGCGCGGCGATTTTTTCGGGGACGGGCGCCTCGACAGTCACGCTCAGGGAGCTCGACGTTTGAGGTCGGACCATGATCGCTTTGCCGGAATAACGACGCAAACGCTGTCTCAATGTTTGCTCGATCGAATCCACCATCGCGGAGCATGCGCCCGTTCCGTAAGGTCCGATGGCGCGTGCGAATTGCGCGACGTCTTGGAAGCGATCGTCGGGATCCTGTCTGAGACACTTCAAAATCGCGTCGTCGAGCGGATCGGGAATTTCAGGACGCGATGCGCGCGCCGAAGTGGGCAAACGATTGAGCACAGCGCCAAACGTCTCGCCGATGCCGTCGGCCTCGAACGGCGTTTGACCGGTGAGCAATTCGTAGAGCACAACGCCCATTGCCCAAATGTCGGTGCGATGATCAACGAACTTTTCGTTTCGAACGTGCTCGGGCGACATGTACATCGGCGTGCCGACTGCTTGCCCTTGCTGCGTTGCACGCGATGGTCGCTCGTCCTCGGTGCCGCTGGTGGCGAGCTTGGCGATTCCGAAATCCAAAATCTTGATGATCGCGCTGCCGTCGGTTTGATGGGCGAGGAACAAATTCGCAGGCTTCAAATCGCGATGCACCACACCGAGCGTGTGCGCATGCGCGAGGCCCTGCAGCGCTTGCAAGACGTAGTCGACCGCATCGCCAATCGGCAGCTTTCCCTCGACTTCGAGCAGCTCCCCGAGATCACAGCCCTCGAGGCGCTCGAGCACCATGTACGGCAAACCACTGTCGAGCGTACCGACATCCATGACGCGCGCGACGTGCGGACTGTCGACGCGCGCTGCAGCTCGCGCTTCGGTGAGGAACCGTTCGCGCAATTGCGGCAATCGCGGGAGCTCCGGCGAAAGAATTTTGAGAGCGATCGGTTTGTCGAGGAGCAGATGATGCGCCGCAAACACGACCGCCATACCGCCCTCGCCGAGCGGTTCTTCGATGCGATATTTTTCCGCAATCACCTCCCCGGATTGCGGTAGCGACGGGCCTGACATGAATCTCCACTATTAACGATACCCGGCATTTGCCCGAACGAAAGAGGGGCGACGTGCGTGTGTGTGTTCCTGGACGCGACGCAGGTCTGGTCGCTATTTGGACGCGACGCAGGTCTCGTCGCTATTTGTGCTTGAGCTAGGGCGACTGCACGCCGCCGCGGGTTTCTAGCGGGGCGGTCGGAGCGTGGCGAAGATCGAAGTCGTACACGAGGAGCGCGTACAAGAAGGATTGAACGAGCCCCGGCTCGTCGACTGGCATGTCCCGCTCGTAGGCGAGGTGCAATTCGATCGGGCTCGTGTGCACGATGACCTCGTACGTGAGATCGAGCTCCGACGGTCCGAGTGGATCGACCGCTCGTCGGTCGGTGAACCACGTCGTGTCCGCGCCTACCGAGAAAAAATCGTGAACGACGGAGAGCTCGGTGTGGACGCCGTAACGAAACAGCGCGTCGCCCGAATTGTTCGGACGCGCCGCGTACGTGTGATTGATGCTGAACCAACCGAGCGTGAGCGCACCACTGATGTCGCCGTCGACGAGCGCCCGTTTCAATTCGGGTGACACCGCCGCGAGCGAATAGAGGAGCCTCGCACGCGTGTCGACGTAGGTCTGCATGAAGCCGGTGCGGTCAACCGGGCGATCATTTTCGACGCGTGAGCCCAATTCCAAATCGCCGCCCTTGACGAGCGTGTTGGTGGTAGTGACGCCGCCGATGAAATCGAATTCGGAGGGCGAGAGAATTTCTGCGCCATGCCGCGTCTTGTCGGTGAACAAATTCACGTCGAGCGGGAAGGACAACTTGCGTCCGATGACGTCGACGTCCGCGTGCGCCGCGTAGCGCATGAACGCGAGCCCGGTGTTGTCGGGGCGTGCGGCGTACGAAGAGTTCACGAACGCCGTGCCCAGCGTGAGCGCGCCGGTTACGTTGAACGCGTTCGGGTCACCGCCATGTTCCACTGCACCGCCATGAGCGGCGCCCTGCTTGTCGAGAGCAAATGCCGCTTTTACAAGCGTATTTTGGGTCAGCGCAATCGTGATGACGAGTGCGATGACGGCCGTGCGCATGGCACGATCCTTATCGGAAATTCGAGATCAGAGCTTCATGGCATCTCCTATTTGCGGGTGCAGCGATTCAGCGCGCGTTCGATCGTGGTCATGTACGTGCTGCCTTCCTTGAGCGGGAAGTGCCATTCGTAGAGACCGATGTAGCCGTGGTTTTTCACGTGCCCACACACCTTCAGGATCTGTCGTTCGATCTCGGCGGCCGAGTAACGCGGCGGGTAGGGCGCGACGTTGAGCATCGGCGCAACGCGTTTGTTTTTGCGAAGCGCAGCGTTGCCACGGAAGACACCCGAATCGTAATAGAGGTCGTCGATGGTGGCGTCGCTCGTGTAGAGCTCCGCGAAATACGCCGACACGTGCGGCGCACGAACGATGCGCCATCGTGAATCTCGAAACGCGAGATACTCGAAGCCGCGCTTTTCGCCTTTCGCGCACCGCTCCACGCGCAGGCGTTCGGAAGCGAGCGCGTTGTACGGGTTCGTGTCGTCGTAGAACCACTTGGTGCCGCTGCGATGCACGACGGTGCCGTTGATGTGGCAGTCGCGAAAGTCTGGATCAGAGACGGTGTTCTCTGCGGTCCAGCAGCCATTGCTGCCGAGCTCCTTGGCGAGATACGTGTAGACTGCAAATGTGACGGTGAGTCGCTTCTTGCAGCGCGGCGCCTTGGCGGAGAACGCGATCGTCGCCGCGACCTGAGGCGCCGGATCGGCTGCGATGTCGACGCTGGCGAGCTCGGCCTCGGCCTCGGTGTCCTGATCGAC
>JBDTFL010000381.1:0-11878 GCA_039937955.1 Polyangiaceae bacterium
CCGCCACGACGCATGCGGCAAAAAGGGTCGCGAAGAAAAAAAAATTCACCAGCTTCATGTTCGACGGCGGTGCTCCAGTTGAGTCAGCGGAGCGCTTCTTTAGCCGCATCGATCGCCTCGCGCAAACCGCTCGGAGTTGCGCGCAGCGTCACGTAGAGATGATCGTTGTCCGTCTCGATCGCGCGAATGCCAACCAGCGGCGTCACGACAGCGAGGAATTTCTTCAGGCGCTTGTTTGCCGCAATTTTAGGCACTTTCATGAGATCGACGACGATGCGATCGTCCTTCGCGTCCACGATTGCGGCCGGGCGTTTCGGCAGCACGCTCACCAAGTTTCCTGGCTTCGACAAATCGAGCGCGCCTGATTTCACGAGCGTCGCGACCGGTGAGTCGCTCTCCGAAAGCAGCGTGAGCTTCACGCCGGACAAGCGAACGCCGACCTTGATCGAGTCGGGAGTAATCTCGACGTCCTCGATTTTAATCGCGGCTTGCGCGCGGAGGCTCGTGCCCATCGCGTCGACGGTTGCACCGAGCTCGAGCGCCGGCGGTGACGTGGAGAGCGCGATGTCCTTCGGTGCTTTTTTTCCACCGACCTGCGTCGCCAAATAACGAAGCGCGGCAAGCGGCACTCCGAAACGCAGGCTGAACGCATTCTTCGTCGCAAGCGCGAGCTCGTCCGGATTTTTTCGGATGTACTCGACCGCTGCCAAAGCCGCACCGCGCACGTCGAACTTCATGCGCCGCAGCCTAGTCGACTCGTCACGCTTTGACGATGGCGTCCCAGTTGTCGCGGATTTCTTCGGGTTTCCAAATGCCGTTGTCGGCGTCTTTGAATTTGCCGGCCGTCTCGATGACCTTGAACGCGTACATGCGCGCGCCCGCAACGGCGAGCACGTAACCCGTGCGATCACCGCACAATTCACTCGCGAGAAAAAGCGCAGCGGGCGAGATGTGCTCGGGCGTCATCGTGTCCACGCCTTGGAACATGGGCAGGTCCTCGGTCATGCGCGTCTTCGCGATCGGCGCGAGCGCGTTCACCGTGATGCGATGCTTCTGCAGCTCGATCGACATGGTGCGCGTGAGCCCATAAATGCCCGCCTTTGCTGCGGCGTAGTTCGCTTGGCCGAAGTTTCCCATCATGCCGCTGACGCTCGTGGTGTTGACGATGCGACCGCCTTCGTTTTGAGAAACGAGCTGGCGTGTGAATGCTTGCGACACCAAAAACGTGCCCTTCAAGTGCACCGCGATGACCGAGTCCCACATCGCTTCGTCGGTCTTCAAAAAAGATTTGTCGCGCAAGATGCCGGCGTTGTTGACGAGAATGTCGACGCGCCCGAAGGCATCTACTGCTGATTTTACGATGTTTGCTGCGCCCTCGATGGTGCTGACCGAATCCTTGTTCGACACGGCTTCACCGCCAGCCGCGCGAATTTCTTTCGCGACCGTTTCTGCTGCGCCGGCGTCCGATCCGCTGCCGTCGCGAGGCCCGCCCAAATCGTTGACGAGGATTTTGGCGCCTTCTTTCGCGAACGCGAGCGCGTGTGAGCGGCCGATGCCGTTGCCCGAGCCCGTGATGACCGCGACCTTGCCGTTCAGAATTCCCATGCCGACTTGATACTTGGAATCTAAGCTTCTCGCATGCGTCGTTTCCCACTCGCGCTTTCGGCGATGATTTTTCCGATCGCAGTCGTCGTGTCGTCGTGCAAATCGGACGCGAGCGCGCCGACCTCGCCGGCGTCGGTCACGTTTCCGAATTCATTCCTTTGGGGAACGGCGACCGCTGCATTTCAAATCGAAAAAGCCGACGTGCACACCGACTGGAACGCGTGGGTAAACCTCACGCCGTCCAAAATCAAGAACGGCGACAAGCCGGACGTCGGCGGCCCTGATGCGCTCGCTCACATCGACGACGACATCGCGCTGATGCAACAGATGGGGCTGAACTCGTATCGATTTTCGATCGAGTGGGGACGTTTGTTTCCGACGATTGATTCCATGAATTCGATGACGCCGGATCCGGTCGCGCTCGCGGCGTACGACACCGAAATGCAAAAGCTGCAAGCGGCCCACATCACGCCGATGGTGACGCTCCAACATTTTGCGTTGCCCGATTGGCTGTCGGACGTGAGTCGTCCGAACGATCCGCAAGGTTGGGAAAAGCCAGAAACGCCCGGTGACTTCGCGAAATTTTGCACATTTGCCGCCGCGCATTTCGGCAAGCAAGTGGATTGGTGGGTGACGCTCAACGAGCCGCTCGTGAGTATTTTGACCGGCTACCTTCAAGGCGGCTCACCGCCGGGCGTCGTATTCGATGCGAATCGCGCGTTCGCGGTGATCAAGATCATGGCGCGCGCACACGCTCAATGTTTCGACGCGATTCATGCCGCGGACACCATCGACGCAGACGGTGACGGCAAAGCGGCGTGGGTCTCGGTGGCGAAGCACGAGCGAACATTTCATCCGCTCGACGCGACGAGCGACGATGACGCTGCAGCGACCTCGCACGTTCGTTATTTGTGGAACCTTTGGTTTTTGAACGCGACGATCAAAGGCGATTGGGACGACGATCTCGACGGGAATTACACTGGCTCGAAAGACGTGCTCGGCGACCCAACGCTCAAGGGCCGCATGGACTACATAGGCGTGAATTATTACTCGGACACGCTGATCTCAGCGCATACCGGGCTGGTGATTCCGGTAGTGAACGCCGCAGTCGTGCAAGATCATCTGCCGACCGATCGTCCAAAAACGGATGTCGCGTGGGACATTTATCCGGAAGGCTTGCGCACGATTTTGGATGAGGACATCGCGCCGTATAAGCTTCCGGTCGTGATCACCGAGAACGGCATCGCCGATCATTCGGACCAAAATCGCGCACGATTTCTCGCGGAGCATCTCTATCAGCTCGGGTGGACGATGACCGAGGGTGTCGACGTTCGCGGCTATTTTCATTGGTCGCTCATGGACAATTTCGAGTGGCAAAACGGCTTCTGCCCCAAGTTCGGTTTTGCTTCAGTGGACGCAACCACCGGCGCGCGCACACTTCGCGCGAGCGGATCCGAATACAAAAAAATCATCGACGCAAAATCGATCAAGACGTCGGACATCGCTGCCCTCGCGCCCTACGCAACGCCCTCCGTGTGCGAGTAAGCCTGCGAATGAGCGTCCAAGTATGAGTCACAGTATCGAGCCTAAATCCGGCAATTCGATTCGTCCGCCGGGATGGGCCGAGATGGACACCGGAAATGTGTCACCGCATCCGAGCAAGGCGCCAAGCGAGCTCTTCAGCAATCCGCGCGCGCAATTGCTTTTGTTGAACGGCACGAATGCGGGGCAGGTTTTTACGGTCGAGCCCGAGCAGATCGAAACGGTGATCGGTCGTGGCCGTACCGCGCAGGTTTGCGTGGAGGACATCGAAGCGAGTCGCGAGCATTGCAAGATCACGATCCTCGAGGTGATCAAACACGCGGGCGCGTCGAAGCGCTATGTGCTCGCCGATCTCGAATCGAAGAACGGCACGTACGTAAACGGTCACGTCATCACCACGCCCACCGATCTGGCGCCCGGCGATCGCATTCAGCTCGGCCCGAATTTGATTTTGCGTTTTTCGTTGGTGGACGAAACCGAAGAGACGCTAGCCCGTCAGCTCTACGAAACGTCGACCCGTGATGCACTCACGCAATCGTACAATCGCCGCTATTTTCTCGAGCGATTGACGTCGGAGCTCGCGTTTGCGCAGCGCCATAAATCGAAGCTCGCGGTGTTGCTGTTCGATTTGGATCGCTTCAAATCCGTCAACGACACCTACGGACACATGGCCGGCGACGAGGTCTTGCGATCCGTTTCCGCATGCGTCGGACGATTGGTGCGCACCGAAGACGTGTTCGCTCGTTACGGCGGCGAAGAGTTCGTCCTGCTGATTCGCGGTATCTCGCACGACAACGTCGATTTGCTCGCGGATCGCGTCCGCAGAGCCGTCGAGCGCAACAACGTTTCGGTGTCAGGCCACGATCTGGTCGTCACAATCAGCGTCGGTGTCGCGTCGGTTTCGGAGCTCCCGGACGGCGCTACGTCCGACACTCTGATCACGCTCGCCGACGAGCGCCTGTATCGCGCCAAACAAGATGGACGCAATCGGGTCTGTTCTCGCTGACTGCACTCATGTACTAGGTCCGTCATGGACCTCGCGGAAAAAACGAAACTCGCCACCGGCTTCGCAAAACTTCACGGCGAAGAGAACGACGTCGAAATCCCGAAACGGCTGCTCGAGTTTTTCAAAAGCGGCGAGTGTTGGAAGTACGAAGGCAAAGTCCTTCCGAAGGCCGACCTTCCTGGTTTCGATCCCGGAAGCTTCCGCGTGACGGTCGTTCCGCCTTCGTGGGAGGTTGCCGCGAGCTACGGCGGGCTCGACGACGCGATCGTCGGAGAGGACGGCGAATGGGAAAGCGCGCCGGATTACGTTCCGATCTTCGGAACCGAGCAGAGCAAATTCTTCGTCGTCGACGTGACCGATCCGAAGTGTCCGGTCGGCTTCTTCGAAGAGGGCACGTCGCAAGAAGAAGGCGACGGCTACGTGAACGGCGTGTTCATGATCTCGAAATCGCTCGACGGATTCCTGAAGACGCTGGTCGACATGAAAGAGGCGGACTACGAGGTCGAGCCCGACGAAGAAATTTGGGACGAGATCGCAGAAGAGCTCGACACCGACGGCGATGATGATGATGACGACGATGACGATGACGACGATGATGATGACGACGAGGAAGAAGAAGAGTCTGAGTAAAGAAAGCCGAGCAACGCGCAGGCGTCTGCACTGATCCGCCCGCAAAAGCGCCCCGCCGTGCCTTGACGTGCCGCGGGTCAAAGAGTACCGACTGAATCCCGATTCAGTCCCACTTTTCAAGGAGAGTTCCCATGGCTGCAGACGTGAAAAAGCTGTTCAACGAGGAGCTCCCCGCGGCCCTCGCGAAGAATGCCGAAGATGCAAAGACGATCGGCGCGAAGTACCAGATGAACGTGACTGGTGAGGGCGAGTGGAACATCGACGTCTCGTCGAGCGGTCCACTATGCAAAGAGGGCACAGGCCCGGCCGACTGCACGATCACGATCGCCGCGGAAGATTTCCAGAAGCTCCTCGAGAATCCGCAAGCGAACGGCATGCAGCTCTTCTTCGCAGGCAAGCTCAAGGTCGCCGGCAATCAGATGCTCGCGATGAAGCTCTCGAAGTTGTTTGGTTATAAATAAATAAAACCAAAAACAGAAACCAGGTTTGAAGGGCGCAAAATGGCGGCTCTGGATGGAGTAAAGGTTCTCGATTTGAGCCGGCTCCTTCCGGGGCCGTTCGCGTCTTTGGTGCTCGCTGATTTAGGCGCAAAAGTCGACAAAATCGAAGATCCCGGACCCGGCGATTACATGCGGCATATGCCACCGCACGTGTCGGCTCCCGACAATCCGAACGACACTCATTCGTCGATCTTCGCATCGATCAATCGCAATAAACGCAGCGCCACGCTCGACCTGAAAAAGCCCGCGGCCCAAGCGGCGCTTCTGAAAATGGTGCGCGGTTACGACGTGCTGCTCGAGCAGTTTCGTCCGGGCGTGATGGATCGGTTGGGGCTTTCCCAAGAGAAATTGCTCGCCGCCAATCCGCGCCTCGTCATCTGTGCGCTCACCGGTTACGGACAAGATGGTCCGCTCGCACATCGCGCGGGTCACGACATCAATTATCTCGCGCGCGCGGGCGTGCTCGGTTTTCAAGGCCCCGCGAACGCAGCGCCGCAACCTCCCGGATTTCAGCTCGCGGATATTGGCGGTGCGCTGTGGAGCGTGATCGGAATTTTGGCAGCGCTCGCGGAGCGCGAAAAAACAGGTCGCGGGAAGATCGTCGACATTGCGATGCTCGAGTCGTCGATGGGGTTTGCAGCTGCATCTTTCGGGATGATGGCGGCTGGCGAGTCACCGAAACCCGGCGACGAAGCGCTCACCGGCGGCATCGCGATCTACGGGACGTACGCAACGAAAGATGGTCGCGCGATGAGCCTCGGCGCGCTCGAGCCGAAATTCTGGACCGCATTTGCCGCGAAAATCGGCCATGAACCGTCGATGGTGGACTTCGTGATCGGCCCGCATCAGGTCGCGCTCAAAGAAAAAATCGCGAAAATATTTTCAGAGAAGACGCAGGCCGAATGGATCACCGTCGCAAGCGAAGGCGATTTTTGTCTGGAGCCGGTCCTGCTTCCTCACGAGCTGCGTGCCGACCCGCAAATGGTAGCGCGCGGTATTTTTTTCGATCTGCAGACGCATTGGGGAAGTGTTTTGCAAATGCGAACGCCGGTGACGCCGCGTGATTTTCCGCACTCGCCGCCGCCGCGCCAAGGCGAGCAGACCGAAGAAATTTTGCGTGAGGCCGGTTTGAGTGAAGACGAGATTCAGGCTTTAAAATAAGCCAAACCGCAAGCCGAGCGACGCGCAGGCGTCCAGGAGACCTACATCTTGCGGAGCTCTTCGATGAACTCCCAATCCGCGATCAGCCCTTTGCGCAAAAGCAGCGAGAGGAGTGTTGCGTAGAGCTTCTCCCACTTTCCGTCATCACCGAGGACTGCGCCGCCTTCGTCGTGACCTTGCGCGACCGCACGAAGCGCCGCGATCAAATCACGCGCGGTGAGACCACCCACCTCCGACATGGGCGATTCTTCTTCGTTTTCCGCCTCGCGCTTTTTCTTTCGCTGCGGCAGTTGAATCGTCGTGCCGTCGAGCATCGTGATCGCGATCATGGGCCCGCCGAATTTCGGCTTCAGCAAGATTTCGCGCGCTTCGATCTCGGGCTCGGCATCGGGGCTGTCGCCGCTCTCCGACGCGATCGCGAGATCCTTCGGAGCTGCCGGCGATTCCGCCGTTTCGAACAGGCTCGGTCGGTCGCCTTCCGCGTTTTTCGCTGCCGCAACCTCGACGGTCTGCGGATCTTCGAGGATAGTCGGCGGCCCTTCTTCCTCGAGCAGGTCCTCCTCGGCAACCGGCGGCGGCTCAGGTGAGGCGGCTGGAGGCGCGACCGATATTTTGGTCGGGGGCGGCGACGACGCTTCCGATGGCGGAGCCGAGGGTGCAGGAACCGGCGGATTCGAAATAGCCTTTGGCGAGACATTGGTCGATGCAACCGCTGCTGGAGGACCGGCACCGTAATAAACACGGATCGCGTTTCGGATGTCGCTCGGCGCCGCGATCATCGGTTTGGCCGGAAGCCCGACGACCTTCGAGACTTCCTCGAGCGCCGCTTCGTTCGATGGGTCGGCCATCGCCACATAGAGCGTGTCTTGTCGTTTGACACGTCGAACGTAAATCGGAATCAAGCAGTATTTGTCGGCGATCGTGCGTGAAATCAGGTTCAAGAGCTGTCGCGAAAAATCGATGTGATAGAGCGAAACCCACGGCACGCTGAACTGCTGCCCGAGCACTTGCGTGAGCTGCGCTTCGGTCACGATGCCGAGCTGCACGAGCACGTCGCCGAGCTTTTGCCCCGGTGCACGCTCGGTTTCGAGCGCCCGCGCGAGATCGCCTTCGGTGATCACACCGGCGCTGACGAGAAGCTCTCCGATTCGCTGCCGGGCCACGCGAGGATGCTAACCGGCTTGCGGCGCGTTGGCCCAGTTGGCGACAAACTCCCCCAAGAAAGCACCTGCGAAAGCCCCCAAAAAAGAAAGCTTCCGACTCTTCCGCTCAGATAGGCAAGATGGCTATAGTAGAGTCCTCTCGGTTTTCGGAGGACTTGGCTTGTCGATGCGAACGTGTCCGCAATGTGGATTTTCTTGCGACGCTTCGCACAAGTTCTGTCCTTCGTGCGGGTTTCCGATTGGCCAAGTCCAGAAGGATTCCGATGATCCGCTGATCGGCCGCACTCTCCCCGGCGGCTACGTCATTTTGGAGCTCGTCGGAATCGGCGGCATGGGCCGCGTTTATCGCGCGGAGCAAACGACGCTCGGTCGCACCGTCGCGGTGAAAATCGTCCATCCGCATTTGGTCGGTGAAGAGAGCGCGGTTGCGCGGTTCATCACCGAAGCGCGAGCCGCGAGCCGTCTCAATCATCCGCACTCGGTCGCGGTCATCGACTTCGGTAAGACGAGCGACGGTCAGCTTTATCTCGTCATGGAGTTTTTGCGTGGCCGCGATCTTTCGCGCGTCGCCTACGAAGAGGGTCCGCTCGCGTTTCGTCGTGTCGTCGACATTTTGAAGCAAGTGCTCGAAGCCCTCGGTGAAGCGCACCACCTCGAGATCATTCACCGAGATTTGAAGCCCGAAAACATCATCATCGAGCCGCTGCGCGCGGGCGGCGATTTCGTGAAGGTCGTCGATTTCGGTTTGGCGAAAATGCAGGAGGCGCAAAATCAGCCTTCGATCACGAGCCCCGGCATCGTGTGCGGAACGCCCGAGTACATGTCGCCCGAGCAAGGTCGTGGCGATCCTCTGGATCCGCGCAGCGATCTGTATGCGGTCGGTGTCATCCTCTTTCAGCTGCTCACCGGACGTTTGCCGTTCGAGGCCGAATCACCGACGCAAGTCGTGCTCATGCATTTGTCGAAGGCGGCTCCCGACCCGCGCACGGTTGCGCCCGAGCGCATGATTCCGCTCCAGCTCGTCGAGGTGGTGCGTCGCTCGCTGTCGAAAGAGCCGCAAGATCGCTATTCGGACGCCGACGAATTTTCGCGTGCGCTCTCGTCTGCGCTTGCGCACATCGACGGACCTGCCAGCGCGCGCTCGTCGACGCAAAGCGCAGTTCGTTGCCAAAAATGCGGCGCCATGAACGCGCTCTCGCAAAAATTCTGCGGCGAGTGCGGCGCATCGATCACCGCAGCGGCCATCGCGGCAACTGCGCGGCCAGCTGCAATGACACCCGCAGAATCGCCATCCTCTTCTTCGCCTCCGCACTCGCTTGCCGCGTCGATTCGTCGCCCATCCGGATCGGCACGAACCATTCACGGTCCGCTTCCGCTCGTCGGTCGCGACGAAGATATTTCGTGGCTCGAGGACCGCCGCACCGACGCACGCGCGAGCTTGTCGGCAGCACGCATCGTCGGTGATTCGGGTATGGGCAAGTCGCGTTTGCTCAGAGAGTTTTTGCTCACGTCGGCCGCCGCGGGTGACATCGTCGTCGTCACGGGTCCTGATCCGACTTGGTCTGAAGTAGGCTTTTTTGCCCTTCGAAAAGCGATGAAATCGCTCGCGGCACTTCCACCGGATGGCGGTCGCGCAGCCGATTGGGTTGCCACAACTCCCGAAGCGCGTTGCGGAATCGCAGACATCTTCCACATTTCCGGTAGCGAAGAGGTCGCGCGCCTTTCACCAGACGAGCGTCGCTTCGCCGCTGCCGAGGCACTTCGTTGGGCACTCGCTCGCGCCAGCGAACGCGCGCGCGGAAAACGCGTCGTGCTCGCGGTCGACGATCTGCAAGCGGTCGACGGCGGAAGCCGCAACGCATTCGTCGACGTCGTCGCCGAGCCGCCGCTCGTTCCGGTATTGCTCGTTGCCGCGCACACTCCCGATTTCAATCCCGACTGGCCTTCGCACGTCGGCGCGCCTCGCGTGATCTCCGGTTTGTCGAGCGCACTGGTCGCAAAGCTTCTCTCGTCGGCCGCTGCGCCGTCATCGCCGTCGATCGCGAGCGGTCGAGGGATCGCCCCTCTCTATATCGAGCAATTGCTCCGCTTCACGCGTGAGCACGGCGGTGGTGCTCCGCCGCGCCTTGCCGATCTCATTGCACTTCGCGTCGAGCGTCTTGCCGCAGACGAGCGCCGTCTTCTTCAAGCGGTTGCAGTCGTCGGCGACAACTCCGATCGCGAGTCTCTCGAATTTCTTTTGTCCGAGGATTTTGCGGAAAAATTCGATGAAACGCTGGTGCGTCTTCGCGCGCACGGCATGGTCGAGGACGCAGAAACGGGCGGCATTCGTACGTCGCATCCGCTCCTGCGCGACATCGTGCTCGCGACCATCCCCGCAGAGGTTCGTCGCGATTTGCATCGCCTCGCTGCTGAAGCTGCGGAAGAGCGTCGTGCGCCGGTCGAGGTTTGCGCGCTCCACGAGCTGCACGCGCAAAATGCGTTCGACGCACTTTTGCTCCTCGAGCGCGTTGGTGCGCAATGCGCGTCGCGCGGCGACGTCTCGGGAAATATTTTGGCGCTGCGTCGCGGTCTCGAGCTCGCGCGTCGTGAGCTGTTCCGCGGGGAGCTCGACGACCCGATGCGCGCGGTGCTCATTTTCAGCCGAAAATTGGGTGAATCGTTGGCCGTCGCCGGGTCGTTCGTCGACGCTGAAGGCGTGCTCCGCGAAGCGCTCGACATGGCCGGCCCGTCCGGTCAGGATCGCGCGCGCGTTTTGGGCGCCCTCGCGCACGTCGCTCATGGTCGTGCTCGCGTCCAAGAGGCGCAGGCGTATTTGCGAGAGGCGCTCGAGCTCGCGAGCCGCTCGAACTCGGCAGATCTTCTGAGCTCACTCGAAGATTTGCAGCGCGCTCTCGCGTCGTGAAGAGCCCTCACGCTAGACGCCGGTCCCCGGGGCGCGATCACGAAGCAGGTCGTGTAGCTCGGCTCAGCTCGATTTTCACGTTCGCATCGTTCGCGATCGCAGCGTGCGGCGGATCCTCCGCACCGCCCGCGACGTCACCCGGCGGCACAAAAAAATCACCACCTGCAGGTCTCTCGCAAGTCGAGAGTCTGTGCGCACGCATCGCAAGCTGCGCCAAACCTTACGACCCACCGCACGCTCGTGAGCCCAGCGCTTGCGTCGATCATCTGTTGCTCCACGGTAGCGAGGATGAAAGCACGCGCTGCTTGGTGAAAGCCCAAACGTGCAAAGACGTTTCGCAATGCCTGCACGGTGATGGCGACGCGGTCGCCGCAACATTTTGCAACGCGCACCCCGGCATTCTCAGCGCATGCGACGGCTCGCATTTCATCACGTGCGCAGATCCCATCGACGAAAGCACTGTCGTCGACTGCGCGAAAATCGGCGCAAATTGCGCGGAAAACAAGCTCGAAGGCGGGCTCGTCGTTCGCGGTTGCTCGTCCGCCACGCTGTGTCCGCCCGGCGCTCCTGAAACACGTTGCACGAGCGATCACGAGGTCGTCTCGTGCCGCGACGGCATCGTCGACAAAATGAGTTGCGCGGCTGGCGAGCATTGCGTCGCGCATCACGACCCCGAAGGCGATCAGGTTGCAGCCTGCGCAGTTGCCAACGAAAAGCGCTGCACCGACGTCGGCGAATCTGCATGCGACGGCAACGTGCTCGTCGAATGCATCTCCGACGGACACTACGGACGCGTGCGTAGCACCGACTGCGCCGCGCACGGCCTGAGCTGCGACACACAAGGCCGAAACGCTGCATGCGTAGCCGCCACTCCGGTGGAATGCGCGCCATTCCCGCCGAAATGTGACGGCGGATTTTTGGTGTACTGCGCGGAAGGCGTGGTCGCCAAAGTCGCTTGTGCCGAGATCGGACTCGGCGTTTGTGATCCGAGCGCGCACGGGCCGGAAGCCGCCTGCCGCCCGCGCCCTTGACCTAGGCGCCTCCGCGTTGCTCGGCTGATATAGAATGCTCCCATGGCGTCGCGCCGTACGGACCCGCCGCAGCTTTTGAAATCAGAAACCACGACGGGAAATCTCGTCGTGAAGGTTCGTCGCATCCATCGGCGAGACTTGAATCGCGTTTGGGAATTTTTGAAGCTCGTGTTTCGCGACGTGAATCGCGAGACCGTCGAGTATCAGCGCCCACGATCCAAAAAACGATTTTTGGAGGTCTACGAAGAAGAAGGCGTCGAGCAGCTGGTCTTCGAGGCCGACGCGCAAATCGTCGGTTACGCCGAATGCGCGCTCGAGATCATCGGCGCCGACAA
>JBDTFL010000382.1:0-12991 GCA_039937955.1 Polyangiaceae bacterium
CGTGACCGTGCCGCCGGCGGGCGTGAACTTCACCGCGTTGTCGACGAGGTTGATGAACACCTGACGCAAGCGCTCCGGATCGGCGCGAACCTCGACGATCGTTTTGTCGACGTCGAGCTGCAGACGAACGCCTTTTTTGCGAGCGGCTGGCGTGCAGGTCGAAACGACGGCTTCGAGCAGCTGCGGCACGACGATCGTCGTTTTGCGAATGCTGAGTGATCCGCTCTCGAGCTTGGAGAGATCAAGCAGGCCGGTGATCAACGCGAGCAATTGCTCGCCTTTTTCGTGGATGGTGTCGACGAACTCGCGTTGCTCGGCGCCGAGCTGACCGGCGATGCCCTCGGTGAGCATTTCGCTGTAGCCGATGATCGACGTGAGCGGCGTACGCAGCTCATGGCTCACCGTTGCCAAGAAATTCGATTTCAAACGATCGAGCTCTTTCAAACGATCGAACGCTTCTTGGAGCTTCGCGTTTTTTTCCTGAAGCTCGCGGTAGCTCTCGCGAACGCTCGCCAAGTGCATCTGGCTGGTGAGCAGCGCTTTGTGTCCGCTGAACAAAATCAAATCGAGCGTGGATTTCAGGTGATTCGCGATGCGCGTGATCGTTTCTTCTTTGGCGCGTGGAACTTTAGTGAGCAGTGAGCGCGCCTTCGCCGGATCGATTCCCGGGTCGACGTTCAAGAGCGACGCCGGAATCTCTTGCGTGCCCTGCGGCAAATACGGACCGATGATCAGTCGGCCGATCGGGCGACGATCGTATTCGAGCATGAAGATGCGATACGAGTTTCCGCTGAAGCACGGATGCACGACGTCGCCGTCCGGGGCAGCGTCGTTCGCTTTGACGGCGCTCACCGTCGCGCCACATGCGATGCGCCCCTTGCTCAACGTGTTGATATAGGCGCAGATTTCGTGCTCTTTTTGCGCGCCCGCCACCAGCGCGCCGTCGTTCGAGTAAATGCGAACGGGAATTCCGAAGAGCGAAAAGAACGTCGCGCAAATCTCGCCGAGGCCAGCGCGGTCGACGAGATCCTCGAGCCGCATGCGGCTGTCGAAGGTGAGATCCCCCGAGATGTTCTGTTGAGGGTCGCTCAAGCTTTCACCTTGCTCGGCGTGCGCTCGCCGAAGTCGAGCGAGCCGCCGAGATTTTTGGCGAGTAATTTCTTGGTGTCGCCTTTGTAACCGAACTGACGCGCGGCCATCGGGACGAAGTCGTTGCGTGCGACGCAAAACATCTTCGCGAGCTGGTGCTCTGCTTCGAGGCGCGTCCACGTGAGCTCGAGCAAGCCGAAGAACGTTTCGAGTACGCCGTCGCCGTTGATGGCCGACGCTTTGAAGATGGGCTCCCGGCCGCGTTTCGCGAGGGCGCCAATTTCTTGATCGGTACGAACGGCCGGTAAATCACGCTTGTTGAACTGAATGACGAAGGGCAAATCGCGAAGTGATATGCCCAGCTCTTGGAGATTTTCTTTCAGATCGATGAGCGCCACCGCGTTGTTCTCGGTCTCGGAAAGTTGCGAGTCCGCGATGAACGCGACGCCATCTGCGCCTTGCAGAACGAGCCGACGCGTCGAACCGTGGAGAACCTGACCGGGAACGGTGAAGACCTTCAACCGAAGGCTCATGTCGCCAGCTTCGGATTTGAAGACGAGCGGCAACATGTCGAAAAAAAGCGTGCGATCGTCGCGCGTTTCGAGCGTCATGAGACGGCCATGACTCTCCTCGCTGGTCAGCTCGTGGAGCGCCTTCAGATTCGTGGTTTTCCCGGAAAGCGCAGGCCCGTAATAAACGAGCTTGATCGTGACTTCGCGGGCGGCGAAATTGAGCTGCACGTGGACAGGGTCATCCTATCAGACCGAGGGCGCGGGGTCCGCGAGTTCGTCATCCCAATGAGACGTGGTCGGCGCACGGGGGGAACGACGTAAATGAATGCGCTTCCGGCGGTCTGGTTTGTTTCGAGCGGCGACGGGGATCGCGGCGCAACGGCTGCGCCGTCGTTCGAAGCGCCGAGCGATCGTGCCGCACGCGCGCTCGTTGCGTGGGGTGAGGCGCGCGGAATCACGATCGGAATCGCCACGCGCAGCAACGTGCCCGCGATCGCGGTCGACTCATCGATCGCAGATTCGGTGGAAAAAGAGCTCACTTCGGCGCGTGATGCGCTCACGCGTCTCGACGCGGACGCGACCGAGCATGCGCTCGTGCGAGCTCGCGCGCTTCTTCGTGCGCATCCCGAGCTTCCTCAAGCCGCGTGGCTTCTCGCAGAAGTGGAGCGCGGCTGGAGCGCACGATGGATGCGTATTTCTCCGCCCGATCCTGATCGCGCAGCACGCGCCTGGCAACGCGCCGCCGAATTGGATGGCGGACGCGCAGCAGGAATCGGCGAAACCGATCGCCCGAAATTGCCGGACGTCGCGGTCACATTCTCGACAGATGGCGATCGCGATCTCACGCTGCTGGTCGACGGCGCGGAAATTTCTCTCGGTAAGAAACAGATTCCGCCGGGCGAGCATGCGGTCGTCACGATGCGCCGCGGCCGTATTTTATGGGCGAATTGGGTGTCGTTGGCGGATCAGGAAACGGTGCGCGTGCCGTCGTATCGTCCGGTCGAATGCACCACCGACGATTTGGATTCCGCACGTCTCGAAAGGCGAGCAATCAACGCGAACGGCGTCGCATGCGGCGCTTGGATCGCAGCAACTCCGTGGAGCGGCTCCGCGATCCGTGTCGCGCAATGTGCAGGCGAGCGATGCGGACCATGGGTCATCTGGCAAACGCATGCGTCGTCGCTCGCGCCGGTGTTGCCGCCGCATCGTCCGGGCCACAAAAAATCGTCGCCGTGGGTCGCGGTCGCGGCCGTCGTCCTCGCCGCCGCGATGGTGACGGGCATCACGTTGGTAGCTGCCGGCGTGTTCGATTCACCGCCTCACGAGACGCACTTCATTGGTGGTGGCGTCAAAACGAGCAGCATCCCGAATATTCCCTGAGAACCCCACATAGATCTTCACGGAAGATCGCACGTACGTTGGATTGCGAAGCGCACCTCGCGCGCTTACGATCCAAGCCATGGCAATTGCACCCGAGCTCGATTTTGCAGCCTTCGTCGCGCGGAAACGAAACGAGCGCGTGAACGGCGCCCTCGCCACGAGCCCTCACGACTACGCGTACATCTCCGACAAACAAACGCGCGCCGCGTTCGAGCGCATGCGACCCGTGGAGCTCGTCATCGGAAGCTCGGTGCGCATGTTCAAGCAGGTGTGGAAGCACGAGCTGCTCGGCCACTCGGTGAAGGTCAGCGAGCGCCAATTTCCGCGCATTCAAGCGATCGTCAAACAGTGCGCAGACACGCTCGATATCGCGATGCCTGCAGTTTACATCGTCAACCAACCAACGTTGAATGCAGCCACCTATGGCACCAACGACGACTCGTTCATCATGGTGCACTCTGCACTGATCGATCATTTCACCGACGAAGAATTACTCACGGTGATCGGTCACGAATGCGGACACATCCACAACTCGCACGTCGTCTACCTCACCGCGCTCCATTACTTGACGCGCATGGCTGGCGTCTTCGTGCGGTGGGCGGTCGAGCCCGCGCTCATCGCGCTGCGTGCCTGGTCGCGCCGCGCAGAAATCACGTGTGATCGCGCCGGAATGTTGTGCGGTCGCAGCGAGGTCACCGCAACACGCGCCTTGACGAAGCTCGCGCTCGGATCGCAAAAGCTCTACGACGACTTCAACATCGAAGCGTTCGTCGAGCAGTATCAAGAAGGCAAAGATGGAATGGGCAAGTACATGGAAGTGTTTGCTACACATCCCTGGCTTCCCAAGCGAGTGCTCGCGATGCGCACGTTCGCGGAGAGCGCGCTCTTCAGACAAGCCGCGAGTGTCGGACCCGGAGGTCTCACCATGAAAGAGGTCGATGACAAAGTGCTCGCTCTTCTTCAGGGTGCAGCATGAGCACCGCGCTCAATCAGTTTCGCGAGCGCAAGCTCGACGTCACCGTATCGCTTCAAGAGCTCGGTGATTTTGCCGCAAAAATAGGCGCAAAAACGCTGCGCGAGCGCATCGTGCGCGATCTCGTGCACAAGCTCGAAGAGGACCGGTTTCACCTCGTCGTCGTCGGTGAGTTCAATCACGGCAAGTCCACCTTCGTGAATGCGCTGCTCGGTCGTCCGGCATTGCCCGTTGGAGTCACGCCTACGACGGCGACCATTCATCATTTGAAATATTCGGAGAAGCCGGAAGCGACGGTGGTTTTTTCGTCGGGCAAACGCGAGTCGATCCCGTTCGACGACGTGCGCCGCTTCGTGGTCGGTGGCGACAAAGGAAGCGACACGATCGATTTTCTCGAGGTCGGTTATCCCGCGCAACTTTTGAAAGAGCGGATCCTGCTGGTCGACACACCAGGCGTGAACGACCTCTCGCTGCAACGCGCCGACATCACGTACAGCTCCATTCCGCGCGCCGACGCCGTCCTCTTTTTGCTCGACGCCGGGCAGATCCTCAAAGAGAGCGAGCGCGTTTTCCTGCAGGAAAAGCTGCTGAAAGCGTCGCGCGACAAGATTATTTTCGTCATCACCAAATGGGACATCTTGAACACCGAGGAGCGCGCGGAGGCTTTTGCGTATGCGAAAGATCAACTCTCCAAGCTGGTGCCGAACCCGGTTTTGTTTCCGATCAGCGCGGAGACTGCGCTCGCCGGAAAACAGAATGAGAGCGGCGTCGTCGAGCTCATCGCGCACCTGACGCAATTTTTGGCCGAGGAGCGCGGTCGCATTCTTTTGGACAATGCGCTCGGCGAAGGTTTGAGCGTCGCATCGCTTTTGCAAAAAGGGCTCGACGCTCGCGTGCGCGCCGTCGCAATGAAAAATGAAGAGCTCGAGCGTCGCATCCAAGCGCTGGCGACCGATCTCGCAGGCCAAGCAACGACCATCGAGCAACGTCGAAATAAAATTCGCGAAGAGGTGAACGGCATCAAAGTCGGTGCGCGCAAAGATTTGGAGCGCTTCACCGACGAATTGATCGCACGTCTGCCCAGCGTCATCGAGTCGGCAAAAGGCGAGGATTTGAAGCAGTATTTACCGGCATTTCTCGAGGACACATTTCGAAAATGGGCGGAGGCCGAGTCGAAAGAGATCGCCGCGCAGCTCGAGGTCATGGCCGAGCAAACCGTTGCGCTCGTTCGTGAAGATGCCAATGAACGCGCGAAGAGCGTCGCTGAGGTGCTCGGCGCCAGCGACGTGAAAAATCTCGACGTGAAGATCGACACCTTCCGTTACGACGTCGGAATATTCGCGCTCTTCACGGTCGGTCTCGGCGTCATGTTCGCCAATGCGTTGCTCGGCGGCTTGCTCGCGCTCGCGGCTCCCATCCTCGCGCTCCTCGTGAAGGACCGCGTCGAGGGCGAATATCGCAAGCGCGTGCTCGAGATTGCTCCGGAGGTGCTCAAGCAAGTTGCCGCCAAAATCGGCCCGAAAATGGACGAAATGATCGACAATTTCGCCACCAAGCTCGACGCATGGGTGGTCAACGCCGGCGAAGAATTGCATCGCGAGGTGCTCGAGGTGTTGAAGGCGACGCAAGACGCACGCGCCGCCGGAGACCAAACCGCGCAGCAGCTCGAGGACGAATTGAGCGCACAAGCGAAGCAGCTCGGCGCCGCCGAAACGCGCATCGAGGAGCTCCGCAAAGATCTGTGGACGCCGAAAGATGCGCCGTCGGTTCCAGATGCAACGCCGTCGCTCAATGCGCCAGGCTCAGGCGCGTGATTCTGGGCGCCTTCGCGTAGCTCGGCTCCAACCAATCTTCTCAGTATAAAAAGAGGCCGCGCTATTTTTCGAAGAGCGCGGCTTCGAATTTTTGTGAGCCTAGCGCTTCGATCTGATTCAAACGCATTTCGAAACGGCCGGGGTCACGTCCGTTTCCGAAGCCGAGACGCATGGCGTAGTCGGTCACGCGCGTGATCCAAAATCGCAAAGATCCGAAACGAGCTTCCTGGAAAGCGTATTTCTTTTCGGCTGGCGTGAGCGGGCGGACGCTCTGGTAGCCGTCCACTAGCGCGCGCGCTAGATCGAAGTCGAGCGCGTCGCCTACGCACCACGCGAGCATCGTCACCATCACGTCGAAAATCAGAAACCCCTCGAACGCGCTCTCGAAATCCAGAAGCGCCAAAACGGTCGTGGGTTTTTCTTTTGAAAAGAGAACGTTGTCGCGGAACAGATCACCGTGGGCCAGCCCGCGTGGCAGATGTTGCGAGCGTGCCGGCGCACACGCTTCGAGCTTTTCGAGCAGCCGCGGGGCAAGCGAGGAGATGCGCGGATCGTCTGCGTTGGCGATACGAGCAATGCGCTCGCGCAAATCCTGCGAGCGAAATCTCCCGACTCCATAACGCGACGCAAGCGCGCTCCCGGCGAGATGCGTTGCGGCGAGTGATGCTCCGACCGAGGCTACGTGTGCTTTGGTGACGCGCGCTTGGCAGAGGATTTCGCCGTCCTCCCAAGGGAACAGCGCAGCGGGTTTGCCGGCGAGATCGCTTACGTAAGCGTGGCCGCTTTCGGGTGCATCGGGTTTCGCGATCGGCGAGGGGGTGGCGACGCCAGCCAAGGCCAACGCAGCGACCGTATCGGCGTCACGGCGTGCTCCAGCGAGATCCTGCTCCTCATAAATTCTCAGAAAATAATCTTTTTCTGCGGCGCGAATTCGGAAGTTCGAATTGACGCTTCCGGCCGCCAGCGGAAGGAGCTCCACCAGCGGAAAAACTTCATATTTCTCGAGAAAATCGGCCATTTGAAGGGCCGATACGTTCGTGATCAGCGCCATTCAAATAAGGTCTCTTTGGGCCAAACCGGAAGCTTTTTGCATCCCCGAGCCGGCCTCGAAACGGAGAGTCCGCTGGACGTCGGGCGCTGTCATCTGGTAATGCGCCCGTGGCAGTTCGCGTTCCACGTTACAGAAATCTCGCACGATGGCGACCCCCAAGAAGAAACCGACGAAGCCCGCAGCGCCGGCCAAAAAACCGGTGGCAGCAGCGAAATCAGCGCCCAAACCCGCAGCGAAAGCTGTCGGCAAAGCGTCCAAACCCGCGCCGAAAGCCAAGGATTCGCGAGGCCGTCCGGCTCCGCCCCCGCCGTTGCCCGCAAAGGCAGCGCCTGGTGCTGAAGCCAAAGATGGCGGCGTGAAGCGAAAGCTCGGCCTTCGCGGTGCAGCGCCGTGGGCAGCACGCCACGCGGCAAAGCACGCTGCAGAAGCTCGCGCCCGAGCGGCCGAGCCGCCGCTTCCCGGCAGCGCACGCGCGACGATTCGCGTGCCTGTTGGCGCGGACGATATCAAGGCGAAGATCGGCGATCTCCACAACTCACTCGTGCAGATCAAAGGCTTCCGCAAAAACCTTCACAAGACGTTCTACGATATCGGCGGGATTTTGCGCGATATCCAGGCCCGTCGCCTCTACGAGGCGAAGGGCTACGGAACGTTCGAAGCGTTTTTGGAGCGCGAAATCGACCTCGGTAAAACGACGTCGCTTCGTCTCATTCGGGTGGTCGCGCTCTTCTTGAAAGAGGCAGCGCTCGAATACGGAATGGAGCGTTTGTTCAACGCGATCTCGGCACTCGAAAATGTCGGCGACCAGTCGATGGGCGAGAGCAAAACCAAGATTCCGCCGGCACCGGTTTCGACGACGACGCTTCCTTTGAAGCCCCCGGGACGCTGAAAATCAAAAGCCTGATCCGCAAGGGTCGGGCTTTTTTTATTCGCTGCGGTTCAGCGTCCGTTCGGGATGCGCACAGTCACACGTGTGCCCTTGCCGCGCTCGCTGTCGATCGCGACCTCGCCTGCATGTTGGTCGACGATCTTTCTGACGATCGAGAGGCCGAGCCCCGTTCCCGCTTCTTTGGTCGTGAAAAACGGATCGAAGACATTGGAGAGGACGTCTTGCGCGATGCCAGCGCCGCTGTCGCCAATTTCGACAACGACGTTGCGCTCCTCGCATTTCAAGCGCGCGGTGAGCGTTCCGCCCCCTTTCATGGCCTCGATCGAGTTGACGACGAGGTTGATGAACACCTGTTTGAGCTTTTCGTGATCGCCGATGGCGGCGCATCCGGCTTCCGCGAAATCGCGTTCGATCGTGATGCCGCTGCGCTCGGCGGCGTCGCGCTCCAAATCCAAAACGTCGTCGAGCAAGCTTGCGATGTGAACGGGCTCGCGTGAGATTCCGCGGGGCCTGGCGAGATCCAAAAATTCGGTGAGCAGACGATTGAGCCTGCCGATCTCGCTGCCGACTATCTCGGCACGGCGATGCATCGCGGCGCGCATCACATCGTCGATGTCGAGCTTGTCGACGTCGCGAACGAGCAAATGGAGCTGTAATACAGCGGCATTCAGCGGATTTCGAATTTCGTGGGCGAGATTCATCGCGAGCGTTCCCATCGCGCTCAAGGCTTCGGCGTCAGCCGCGCGTTTCTCGAGCGCGCGTCGTTCGGTGACGTCGATGCCGATGCCGTAAACGAGATCGCGAGGATCCTCTTCTTCGCTCGCGCCCGACAAGTGCCAGCGAACCCGACGAAGCGTGCTCGTCGTTGCGGAAGAAAATCCCGTCTCGACTTCCGCCAAGCCTCGTGACTGCGGTACGCGTTCTCGATGGTCGCGCTGCCCAGTGCCGCGCCGTGATGCATTTTCACGACGCGCGCGTGCGATGGCTTCGGCGAGCTTGGCGTGATCCTCTTGCGGGATCCAACTGTCGGCGAATGCTCTTCCACTTGCGTCGAGTGAAGAGACGCCGGTCATCTGTGCGGCGCGCCGATTGAAAAATACGACGCGCGATTGTTCGTCGAGCGCGACGACGAGAACATCGGTGAGCTCCACCAATGCGCGATAGCGGCGCTCGAGCTCTACGCGATCGCGTTTCAAGCGGACCTTCGTCATCGCCTGTTCCACCGTAGAAATAAGCTCTTCAGGTCTGAATGATTTCAGGACGAATGCGAACGCGCCGGATCGCAACGCGCCAATCGCGGCATCGACGCTCGCAAATCCAGTAATCAAAACGACCTCACTGAGCGCCGCGGATTCACGAAGCGGCTCGATCAAATCGACGCCGCTCACATCGGGCAATTTCACGTCGACGATCGCCACGTCGAAGCCGTAGTCCTTGGCAATCGCGAGTGCTTCTGATCCGCGTGACGCCGTGACGACCGTGAGGCCTTGCGGCTCGAGAACGTCGCTAAGCGAGCCGACGAGATCCGGATTGTCGTCGACGATGAGCACGCGTCCGCCGCGTCGGTGATCTTGATTCGCTCGATGAGGTTTCGTCATGGCAGACCGAGCAGCCTCTTTAGGGTTTCGTTCACGACTTGAGGACTGGCGCTGCCTTTCGTTTCTTTCATCACTTGGCCCACGAAAAATCCGATGAGCCCCGTTTTTCCTGCTTTGAGCTGCTCGGCGCTTTTTGCGTTGGCATCGATGATCTTCCGACAAATATCCTCGATTTGCGATCGGTCGGTGACTTGGCTGATGCCGAGCTCGGCGATGACATCACCGGGTGAGCGATTCGTTTTTGCGAGTTTGGCGTAGACCTCCTTGGCCTGCTTGCCGCTGATCTTGTCGTCGTCGACGAGCTTCCAAAGATCGGCGACTTGCTTTGCGCTCACCGGAATTTGCGCGTCGAGCCCGGTGAGCGTCACGTCACGCAGGACCTCCGCTTGGATGAAATTCCCGATCTTCACCGCGTCGCCATGCAGCATCGCCGCCTCTTCGAAAAATGCGGCAACGCGCGGATGCATCGTGAGCACGCTCGCTGCGTAAGGTGTGAGCTTGTATTCTGCAACGAATCGCGCGCGCTTGTTTCGCGGTAGCTCCGGCATCTCGTGACGGGCGGTTTCCACGAACGCTTCGTCGATGATGAGCGGCGGAAGATCGGGCTCCGGAAAATAGCGATAGTCCTGCGCCGTCTCTTTGCTGCGCAGCGAATACGTCTTCGATTCTTTTTCGTTCCAGCCGCGCGTCTCTTGAACGATGCGGCCGCCGTCGTCCAAAACGGCGATTTGGCGCGAGATTTCATGGGCGATGGCCTTCTCCACGAATTTGAACGAGTTGATATTTTTAAGCTCGGTGCGCGTTCCGAGCGTGTCGGTTCCGACCGGCCGAATCGAAACGTTGGCGTCGCAACGAAAGCTACCTTCTTCGAGGTTGCCGTCGTTCACTCCCAAAAAAACCAAAATATCGCGCAGCGTGCGCAGGTACTCCGCGGCCTCGGCGCCGCTCCGTAAATCGGGATGTCCGACGATCTCGATGAGCGGTGTTCCCGATCGATTCAGATCGACGATCGACTCGTCGCCCTTGTCGTGGAAATTTTTTCCTGCGTCTTCTTCCATGTGCACGCGCTGAATGCGCGCGTGACGGGAAATTTTATTTTCGCCTTCACCAACGTCGACGGCTGAAGGCCCGGCGCCCGGAACATGAATATCGAGAAACCCGTCGTCCGAGAACGGCTCGTCGAATTGGCTGATTTGGTAGCCTTTGGGCAAATCCGGATAAAAATAATTTTTGCGCGCAAAACGACTGTGATTGCGGATCGTGCACCCGAGCGCGAGCGCCGCACGCACCGCAAGCCTCACCGCTTCGCCGTTCAAAACCGGCAGCGCGCCCGGCAGACCCAAGCACGTCGGACAAACGTGCGTGTTGGGCGGTGCACCGAAGGCCGTCGAGCAGCCACAAAACAGCTTGGTGCGCGTGAGAAGCTGCGCGTGCACCTCGAGGCCGATGACCGGCTCGTATGATTTGCTCATTGCGGAGCTACTTTACGCGGCAAATTGGGCAGCAGCACCTTGAACGTGGAAGAGTAGCGAGTCCATGTCGAAGTGGGCTCGGCGCACCCAACGCGCTCTTCCGATAGCTATTTTGGGCGTCGCCATCGTCGGCGCTCCGCTGCTCATTTTCGAGCCGGAGGGATTGCCTCGCATGCGCGCGCTCGATCACGAGCTCACACAAACGAACGCGGAAAACGCGGAGCTAAAACGACACATCGCCGACCTGCGCGTCCAAGTGCGAGATTTGCGCGATGATCCAGCAGCGGTCGAACGCATCGCGCGCGACGATCTCGGGCTCGTTCGCAAAAGCGAGGTCGTCTTCCAATTCGGCAAATCGAAGAACGTTCGCTAGGTCAGGCTGAGCTCGACTAACATCGCCTCGTGACCTTCGAGCTCGCGCGCGCGCTTTTGAACGCCGAGATAATTACGCCGGTGCCGCTTGCACGAGCGCTGTTCAGCGTAGCGACTGAAGGCGTTCCACTCACGCGCGCGCTCCTCGCGCTCGGCGTCGTGAAAGAGGATCGCCTCGAGGACGAGCTCGCGCGCGTCGACGTGCCGACCATTCATCACGTGGTGCCGGTTCCGGAGCTGCTCGAGCAACTTCCCGCCGGTCTGTGCAGTCGTCTGCTCGCGCTTCCCATACGTCGCGATCCGCGCACGGGTACTGTCGACGTCGCAGTGGTCGATGCCCGTGATCCTCATGCCGCGAACGAAATAGGCTTCTTTTTGCAGGCTCCCGTGCGTGTGGTGCGCACCACGTTGCAGGTGCTCGAGGCCGCGCTCGATCGCACCGGCGCGCCGATGAGCAATCGCGCCGAAGCGCTCGCGCCGCCGATGGGAGCGAGCACGAGCAACGCGAATCAGGGCTCCGCGAAAAAGGCGCGCCTCGAAATTCAGCCTTCGAGCTATCCGCCGCCGCGTCATCCATCGGTCGAAATTCCAATTCCGCTGATGAAGCGAAATCCGCTTCCGGTGATCGAGATGGAAGCGGAAGAAGAGTCGCCGCTCACGGTCGAAGACGACGTCGTGCTCGAGCTTCGTCCCCCTCGCACCCCGCAGTTTGCGTCACCGAAGCGAATGCCCAGCGTCGCGCCCCATGCGCAACAGGCCACGCCAACGAACCCATTTCCCGACTCATCATCGGTGCTCGCGGCAATTCGTTCGGCGACGTCACGCGACGAAATTTTGGCGAGCCTTCTCCTCGGCATCCGAAGCGTTGCGCGAAAAGCGGGTTTGCTGGTTGCGAAGAAAGACACGTTGGTCGGCTGGATGTGCAACGCCGAGCTCGGCGACATCTCGGCATTTCGTGCAGTGAAAATCTCTCTCGCGTCGCCGAGTATTTTCGCGACGTCCGCGGCGGGTCGCACATACTTGGGGCCCATCTATCGCGACGGCGTAAGCGCTCCATTGCTCGACGTCATGGGGAGTGCGTCGCGCGACATTGCTCTCACGCCGGTACGCGTGCTCGGAAAGACAGCGGTGCTGGTGCTTGCCGACGAGCTCGGCGACACCATGCTCGGCACCAAAGCGATGGAAGATCTGGCGAAGGCCGCGGGCGACGCACTCGCGCGCATCGTGCGCCGCAAGCACGAATAGGCCTTTTTTACGCGGTGAGCGCGGGGCTGTCCGCCTTCTTCAGGCGTTTGCTCGAGCCTAGATTTCGCAGACCCGTCGCGAGACCGATCACGAAATCCCAAAGCCGCGTCGGTGTGATCGTCTTGAAGAAAATCCCCATCGTGTTGTACGCCGGCAAAACGTAGCGCGCGCTCGGGCTTCGCGTTTCGATCGCGTGGACCATGCCGCGCACGACGGGGCCGGGTTTGGATGCGGTCTTTTCGACCATGTTGCGCATTGGGCCCATCTTCGCGATCACCTCTGCGTAAGGGGAGCTGACGGCGGTGTGCGATCCGTCGGTGAGCGCTTCGCTGGCGAACGCGACGCTGTTGAACTCGGTGTTTACTGCGCCCGGCTCGATCAAAACGACCTTGATACCGAACGAGTGAAGCTCGATGCGGAGAGCGTCCGAGATCGATTCCACCGCGTATTTCGTGGCGTTGTATGCGCCGAAGAACGGGAGGGTGATGCGACCGCCGACGCTGCTCACGTTGACGATGCGGCCTTCGCCACGATCGCGCATCTGCGGAATGAACGCGCGCGTGACTGCCGCCAGACCGAACACGTTGGTCTCGAAC
>JBDTFL010000383.1:0-4213 GCA_039937955.1 Polyangiaceae bacterium
GACGGTTGATGGCATTTATGCGGCAATTTCCGCGATTAAAAAACCGAAGCTCAAGGAGTCGCTGATCAACAGCGAGAAAGATGCGCGGCTCTCGCAGCAGCTCGTGACGTTGAAAGAAGACGTTCCGATCGCGTGGAGCCTGACCGATTTGAAATACGGCGGAGCAGACGTGGAGAAGCTGCGCGCGCTGTTCACGGATCTCGAGTTCGGACGTCAGCTCGATTTGCTTCGGCAGCTCGAGACGCATCGTTCAACCGACGCGCCGCTGCAAATGTCGTCGCCGCAGACGTCGCTCGCGCTTTCATTCGATGCGCCTGCACAACCCGCTGCGCCGGCCGCGGTAAAAATTACGACCACCGTGATCGATGAAGCCGCGCTCACGCAAATCGCACGCGACGCGGAAAAAACAGGGCAAATCGCGATCGCACTTTCGTGCATCGGAACCGAAGCCATGCGTGCGGTGGTGATCGGAGTCGCGCTCTCGACTGAAATGGGTCGCGCGTATTATGTGCCGATCGAGCATCGATATCTCGGTGTGCCGAAGCAGCTCGATCTCAAAACGTTCGCGCGCGTGATGGGTCCGATTTTCGAAAATCCGAAAATCAAAAAGCTCGCGTACGACATGAAATTCACCGAGATCGTCTTCACGCGACAACAGATGAAGATTGAAGGCGCGATCTTCGATGCGTCGCTCGCTGGATATTTGCTCGATCCCGAAGTGCCGAACTCGCTCGCAGATTTGTCGCGTCGATCGCTGGGCACCGAGCTGAAAATTTACGGGGAAGGGGCTCGAAAAGGGGCGGTTGCGCCATTCGACAATTTGCCGGTCGAAGAGGCGATGCCGTACGTCACTGCGCAATCCGACGTCGTGATTTCGCTCTCGAACAAATACGAAGAGCGCCTCGATCGCGATGGGCTCGGCGATTTGATGCGCAATGTGGAGCTCCCGCTCGCGCGTGTGCTCGCGAAGATGGAAGAGACAGGCGTGCTCGTCGACGTCGCGGCGCTCGCGGTGATCGGCAAAGAGGCGGAAGCGGAATTGAGAACGCTCGAGGCGCGCGCGCACGAGCTGGCGGGCCATCATTTTGCGATTCGCTCGCGTGATCAGCTCGAGACGATTCTGTTCGATGAGCTGAAATTACCGGTGTTCAAGAAGACGCCGAAGGGTGGCCGCTCGACCGACGCCGAGTCGCTCGAAGAATTGGCGAACGAGCATCCGCTGCCGAAAACGATCGTCGAGTATCGCGAGATCGACAAACTGAAAGGCACGTACGTCGAAGCATTGCCGCGTGCGGTGGTGCCGGAAACGGGTCGCATCCACACGCGCTATCAACAAACCGTTGCGGCAACGGGCCGGCTTTCTTCGACCGATCCGAATCTGCAAAACATTCCGATTCGCACCGCGCTCGGCCGCCGCATTCGTTCGACGTTCATCGCGCCGAAGGGATCGAAGATCGTGAGCGCGGATTATTCGCAGATCGAGCTGCGCGTGCTCGCACATCTGTCGGACGATCCGGAGCTCATCGCCGCGTTCACTGCAGACGAGGACGTGCACACGCACACCGCGTCGCTCATCTTCAACGTAAAGAAAGAGGACGTGACGACCGACATGCGGCGTCAGTCCAAAACCATCAATTTCGGCGTGATTTACGGCATGGGCGACAATGCGCTCGCGCGTCAGCTCGGCATTCCGCGCCCCGACGCGAAGAAATTCATCGAAGCGTATTTCGCGCGCTACGCGAAGGTCGCGCAGTTCATGCACGAGACGGTGGAGAATGCCCATAAAGGAGAAGCGGTGCGCACGCTACTTGGTCGTCGGAGATTTTTGCCGAACCTGAGCTCCAGCAATCGCGGTCTGCGCGCGGAGGCGGAGCGCGTCGCGAAAAATACGCCGATTCAGGGCACCGCCGCCGACATCCTCAAAGTGGCGATGGTGACGCTCGGAAAAGGGGACGTGGTTCCCGGCGCGAAGATGATCCTCACCGTGCACGACGAGCTCGTCTTCGAGGTGCCGGAAGGCAAGGTCGACGAAGCTTCGGCGCGCATTCGCGAGGCCATGTCGTCTGCAATGACGCTCAAGGTTCCGCTGCGCGTCGATGTCGGAAGTGGCGATAATTGGAACGATGCGCACTGATCGGATACGTCCTGCGTTGCCTCTCGAAAGTGTCGTCCTTACGGAACGACGCGAATTGCCGCACGATCCAAATGTCAGATTGACGCAAAGCCTTTGAAAACCGAAGGTGCGTGAGTGGACACCCCCCGCCAAGGGCGCTAATCTCGGCAAAACCGCGCCTTTTGCCTATATTTCAGCCGATTTCAGCCTGTTTTTGCCTCAGTAGAGCGACCCGGTCACGCGCTGCGTCGTAACTTGGGCCGGTAGTTGCTACTTGTTCAAGCTCCCAGTCGACAGCCAGACCGATGCAAAAACTCGATGCCGCCCCGGATTTCGGCACCCCGCTCCATGAGCGCGGCGGGCGGGAGGCCCATGCGCGAACCTCTACGTTCCCGATCGATTCGGGTTTCGGAGCGGAGCTCGGCGATTTCGGCGGCGGCGCATTTGGTCGTTTTGCGACGGCGGCGAGCCGAGCCGTTTCGCGTCTTTCGGACATGCAGCTGGCGTGGGCGATCAGCGCCGTGCTGTTCGTCCTTTCGGCGTATCCCGTTTTTTTGGTCGAGGTTCCGCCTTACCAAGATCTGCCGAATCATCTCGCGGCCGTCACGGTCATCACGCACCCCGCGCAGTATCCGGAGTTCGTGGCGAACGGGTTTTTCAAAACCAACGCGGCGCTTTTTTCGTGGCTCTACTTTGTCGGCAACGTCGTCGGAGTGAAGCTCGCAGCGCGGCTCTTCGCGCTTTTGGTGCTCGGTACGAATGCCGTTGTTTTTCCGCAGCTCGTGCTGCGTTTCGGCAATCGCCAGAAGATGCTCGTCGCGAGCCTCTTCATGGGGCCGATGGTGCACAACTGGTTCGTCTCGATGGGCATGCTCGACTTCGCCCTCGGCGTTCCGCTGTCGCTCGTCGTCTTGATGTTGCTGCGCACGCGCGCCGAACGACCGACGCTTCTGAACGGCGTTGCGATCTGCGCGGCCACGCTCTGCACTTGGTACGCGCATTGTTTCGCGATGATGGTCGTGCTGCTGCTGGTCGGGCTCCACATCGTCACGCGCGCGACGTGGCGCGAACGGTTCGAGCAAGCAGAACGCCTTATTTTGCCGCAAATTCCGGCGATCGTGCTGGTGCTGGTTTCCCTCGTGAAGCAGCTCACCGAGCCCGTCGGCGAGATGACAGGATTCATTCGACTCGGCTCGATGCTTCCGCCGTGGGAGCTCCTCTACAACTTGTGGGCGGAGTATTTTTACGCGTTCACGTGGCTCTCGCTGTCGTCGTTTTTCACGGCGCTTGTCCTCGCGATTATCGGTTATCGCGCACGACGCGCCCCGATGACTTTCTTCTCGCCAATCGGTTTGCTCGCGCTCGCCGGATTGTTCTTATTTCTGCCTTACGTCGCGACGAACTGGTTCCACGTCAACTCGCGTTTGATTCCGTATTTGTGGCTCGCGGCGCTGGTTCGCGTTCCAGAGAAAATCGATCGTCGTCTCGCGGGGCTTTTGGCTTTGGCGAGCGTGCTGTACTTCGCGAGCCTCGGCGTCGACTACGTGCGACTCGATCGCGATCGCGCGAAATTCACAGCCGGAATTTCTGCCGTGCCGGAAGGCGCGCGCCTGTTGCCATTGATTTTTACCCGTAAATTAACGAGCGAAAACACGCGGAGCCTCCTGCACGCGTGGGGTTATTACGTGATGGAAAAGCAGACGAGCGCGCCGCTCTTGTTCGCGCATTCGCAGTCCTTTCCGGTGATGTATCGCGACCCGCCGCCGCCGCGCTTCAATCACTTGGTGCTCGAGAGCTTCGCACCGAGCATGCGCTCCAAGAATTGGATGTGCGACGTCTTGCGCAGCGGCGGTGTCGCCGAGAACGATTGCCAAGGCGCGTGGCAAAAACTCTGGCGCGAGTTCTGGGACGACGCCACGCCGCGTTTCGATCACGTGCTGATGTGGGATCCCTCCGACGAAGCGCGCGCACAGATCCCGTCGCGTTACAAAGAGACGTTCCACGCCGACCACCTCTACATCTATGAGCGTATCGACGCGCCGGACGCGGCCGTCGTTCCGCCGCGGCCCGACGAAACCAGCGCGGGCGCCCATCCTGATC
>JBDTFL010000384.1:0-6260 GCA_039937955.1 Polyangiaceae bacterium
GTCGGGCGGCAAGCTGGCGCCACTTCCGCGCACGCTCAAAGAGGCAACGGCGCTGCTTTCGAAATCCAAAGAGGCACGCGAAATTCTCGGCGAGCCATTCGTCGATCACTACGTGCGGACGCGCGAGTGGGAGGTGCGTCAGTACGAGCGCGTCGTCACCGAATGGGAATTGAAGCGCTATTTCGAGAGTATTTAGCGTTTATAAATACTGATGATCGGCACGCCGTCGTGCGCGAGAACGTACGCGGGGTCGGTGTGTCCGTACGCTTCCCAAATTTGGTAGTCGACCTCGTTCATGTGCAGCTCGTGTTGCACGAGTGAAAAATCCGCCTCGCTCGGTGAGCCAACCGCACGAAGATCTTTTCGCATGCGACCTTCTTCCTGCATGCGCGACCAAGCCTCGCCGGTCGTGTCGAGGATGAAGACGCGCGCGCCGGGGCGTCCGTTTTTCTCGAACCAAGGGTCGGTGCTCTGCGTCGTATATCCCCAAAATTGCCGATTCAAACCGAGGTCGGCGCCGCCGGCCGTTCCGCCGATGGTCGGAACATAGGCCGACAAACCGAACGGATGCGAATGCGCGGTCTCGGCGATCGGCGCGATGAGCACGCACGCGATGAGCGCGCCGTGAATGAGCTCACGACGTGGGATCGCTTTTGTGTAACGCGAAATCGCGCTGTCGGCTTTGTCGGCAACCATATCGAAGCCGTGGCCGGCGAGCATCGCGAGAAATGGATACGCCGGGAGCCAATGTTTCGTGCCACCGAAGATGGGCGTGGTCGGAATCAAGAAAACTGCGAGAGGCGCGCAAAGAGCCAAAAACAAGAGGATATCGGCTTCGGTCTTGTCTTCTACGATCGGAGATTTGTTCCCCTCCGAGGGCAGCGTCGTTGCCGTGTCCCCGTCTTTTTCAACGATGGTCACGAAGCGGAAAAACATCGCGCGCAGACGATCGAAAGCGCCGATGAAGAACAAAACCAAGGTGATCCCCGACACACTGGCCACGATCAGCACCGGCATGTACGCGCGCGGAGACGGCGCGTCGTAGTAGTTTTTACCGAGGAACTCCATGTTGTAATACGTGTGATGCAGGTGGAAATTGAACCACTCCTGCACGCGCGCGGCGGTGTCGCTCCACAGCCACGGCCACAGCGCGAAGGTCACGAGCGGACCCAAGATCGCCATCGTCACCAAGTTGGTCGGAACGATGACCCGGCCGAGCACCAGGTTTTTCGCGATCGCTTTGCGTTGAACGAAAAACGCATGCGGTATGAAGACGGCCGGCAAAATCCATGCGTTGTGCTTCGTGTCGAGCGTGAGCCCGTAGGCGACACCAAATGCGATGGCCCACCACAAACCGCCTTCTTTTACCGAGCGGAAATAGATGTATACCGCAAACAGCCACATCGCCATGATCGGCGCGTCGAAGCACGCGAGATGCGCATTGTAGAAGAGCTGCGGCATCGCGCCGAGGAGCACCGCGGCGATGAAACCTGCGCGCCGACTGAAAACGCGCGCTCCGAAAAGATAGGTGACCCACAGCGCCATTCCGCTCATCGCCATTCCGGGAAAACGGAACGCCGTGCTCGCGTCTTGGAAGAGCCCCCATTTTTCGTGGAGCCAAAGATGCGAGAGCCCGAAGAGCAATTTCATGAGCGACGGGTGCTCGTGGTTCTGACCCCACACGCCGTCGACGGTGCTCCTCTCGAGCGCGCGTGACGTTTCGTGGAAGAGCATCTCGACCCAGCGCGCGTAGCTGGAGCCGGCAGAAAAATAGAAGCCTTCGTCGCGCGCGAAGCCGAGCGTGCGCGCGGTGACGATCAGAATTGCTGCGTAAATTGCGGCGATTGAGAAGCCGACGACATGATCGCGCCAACCGATTTTTTCTGGAAACGTGAGCAGCTCTTTCCAGTCCACTTCTTCGGCGGCGGCTTTCGTGGCCAGTGCTTTCGGCTTTTCGGTTTTGGCGCTCATCGGGTGATCGCCTCGAAGCAGTACATGCGCCGATTGCCGTTGGCCGATGCGATCTCGGCGATCAAATCTCCGCGCTGACCTTTCATGTCCCCGGTCGAAAACTCGAAGCCCTTCCAACTGTCGCCGTCTTGATGCGTGGCCTTGCCGATTTTTTTGTCGCCGACCGAAAAGGTGATCGAGATCGGAGAGCCAGTGCGGCTTCGTTCGGCTTCGACATAAAGGCCGTGATTTCCGTGCAAAACGTCGCCGAACAACACGTTGGCGAATTTGATTCGCAGCACGGAATTTCCGCCGGGTGGCGGCGCGTAAATGCAGCGATGCGGGTAATAATCCATGTCTGCGACGACGCTGACGCCGACGTGCGTGCCGCCGCATTCGAAGCGCCGCGCAGGGATGGCCGGACCAAATCCGAGATTTCCAGTTTGAGCATTGGCGACGACCCAATTGCACGCCGACTCACCGCTCGCGTCCGCGCGCGATGCCATTGCTTGCTCGGGGTTCAGGTCTGCGACCAAATCGTCGAGCGTGGGGCGATAATCCGGATTTTCGAGCGTGGTGACCGTTACCGCACCGAATTTCTGCTCGTTGGTTTTTTTCCAGCGCGAAAGATCTTCTTCATGTGCGCCGCGAATCGACACCTCGAATGCGCGCGGAAATCGGGTGACGTCGCCGGGCGCTTCGCGCTCGAGCGTGGCCAAGTCGCCGCCGAATTTTTCACGACCGATGGGGTCGACCCAACGCGGTGCAAACGCGACGAGATCGGCGGGTTTCGCTTCACTGCTCACGGCCGCTTTGGCGGCGGCCCAATCCGAATCGGGCGTGACGCCGCGAACTTGCGCGATGTGGGCCCCGAGCTCGACGATTCCGATCAGGGGCACTGCCGCGAATGCCCATGATTTGAGCCATTTCATAGATCCGCCAGCGGCCGCCAAAGTGCGCGCGAGCTTACACTGAAAAATCCGGATCGTGTAACGTGGCGCGGCCGATGTCCGCCGTCCGGAATTTCTTTCGATCGATCGAGCCGAGCACGTACTTCTTCGTCGTCGTCGCGTTCATCGCGTCGGCGCCGGCGTGGATTGTTCGTTATCCGCCGATTCAGGATTTGCCGTTTCACCTCGCCACCATCCGCGTGGTGCACAGCTACTCGGACCCGGCCTACGGTTTCCAAAACGACTTCGTGATGACCTTCGGTCGCACGCAGTACGTCCTCTATTATTTGGTGGCGAGCTTCTTCGCGTACTTCGTCGGTGTGGTGAACGCGAACATCCTCTTGATGTGCGGTTACCTCGGCGGCACGCCACTCGCGCTTCGTGCGCTGCTCAAAGCGCTCGGCAAAGACGAGCGACTTTGCATTTTGATCATCCCGCTGCTCGTGAACGTCATGTTCATGTTCGGGCTCTTGCCATTCGTGATGGGCATCCCAGTGATGTTCTGGGCGCTCGCGGTCAGCGTTCGGCACTTCGAGAGGCCGACCAAAAAAACCGGCCTTTTACTCGCTGTTTTAGCCATTGTTCTGTTTCATCTGCATGTATTCCCGTTCGGAATTTTCGGGCTCGGTTTCGCCGCGATGTTTCCGTGGACCAAACCGCAAAAGTGGATCGTGGCCGGTGCGCCCACCGTTCCTGCGCTTCTCTTCGCCGCGCGCTGGACTTTCTTCACCGACGCCGGACGCCTTTCCGCGGGTGCGATTCGTCCAGGCCCGCTCGATCACGTGGCGCCGATCAACGCTGCGCTACCCGGCGCGTTTCAATGGCTGGTCGACGTCTTCCACGACACCTCCGACGAATTCATTTTCATCTGTCTCATTGCGCTCGTATTTTTGCTCGTCGGTTTGTCTCAGGGCGATCGCGACAAAAGCAAACCGGCGGCGCGCGCGTATGCGCTGCTGCCCATCGCGTGCATCTTTTTCTATTTCACGATGGCCGAAGGCCATGGCTACATCTGGCTCATCGCGCAGCGTTTCCCGATCCTCTGTTTAATGACGGGAATTCCGCTGCTTCGCATGCCTCAAGGTGTGCGCGGTTATTTCGCAACGGCGCTCGCGCTCGGCGTTGCGGGCGCGTCGACCGTCAACACATGCAAGCACTTCATCGAATTTCAGCTCGACGAAGTAGGCGACATCGACGGCGCGATCGACGCGATTCCGCCCGCCAAGCACGTTGCCGCGTTGATCTTCGATCGCGGATCGAACGTCACCAACTGGGCACCGTTTTTACATTTCGGCTCCTACTATCAGCTCAAAAAAGGCGGCGTCATCGAGTTCACGTACGCCGGCTACGCGCACTGGCCGTTCGATTTCAAACCGGGAAAATATCCGCCACCGGGCGGACCCGCACGCGGTCGTTGGGAGTGGACGCCAGAGCAGGTGTCGATGCACGAGCTGTATCCGTATTACGATTACGTCCTCACGCGCGGAAACGGATTTCACCCGCCGGCCGACGCCTATCAAGCAACCTTCCACGGCGACAAATGGACGGTTTGGCAACGAGTCGGCTCAGGCGGCCTGGCTACACCGTAAACCATCTGCTATCCCGCGCTCGTGCATAAGAGGATCCTCTCCCTTACGGTGTTAATCGCGACGCTCTTCGCGACGACGCACGCGCACGCCGAATGGCCGGAGCCGTGGTCGGACAACGATCCCGGCGAACCGCCCGCACGTTATGGCGTTGGTGATTTTGGATTTCGCGGCGCCGCCGAGTATCGCGCGCAAGGCGTGTACATCTCTCCGCTCGACCTCTCGAGCGAGACGGCGAACAAAGCGGCTTGGCTCGAGCATCGTCTGCGTCTCGATGGCACCGTCGACTACAAAGACAAGATTCGCCTCACGACGTCGATCGACGCGCTCGACAATGTTTTGTGGGGCGACAACGGAAGTCTCGGAACGGATCCGGAGCCCGCGAACGGCGCGCACATCAACACGAACAACCCGAACCTCGCGACTCGCTGCATGGCGCTGGATCCTGGGGGAAATTCAGTCGATCCGCATTCGTACCACTATGGGCTGTGCCCCGGAAACGCGATCGAGGTGCGCCGACTCTTCGGTGATGTGCTCACGCCGGTGGGGCTCTTTCGCATCGGCCGCCAACCCTTCACGGAAGGCGCGAGTGTCGCAGTGAACGACGGCGACGGACGACGAAATCGTTTCGGTGTGTCGAACAAAGGAAATTCAGTCGACCGAATTTTGTTCGCGACCAAACCTCTCGAGGCGTTCAAAGCGAAAGATCTGCGAGACCCGTCCGAGCAAAAAGGATTGTTTTTGGTCGTGGCGTACGACCAGCTCGTGATCGACGAGCCGCAGCTGCTCGGCTTCCAGCTTCACGACGCGATCATCGCGGCGCAATACAAACAGCCCAAAATAGGCGCGTTTCGTGATGTCGAAGTGCGTGGATATTACACGTATCGCTGGGATGGACATTTCGGAACGAACGTCGACGCCATGGGGGGACGCGTGGTGGGACGCATCGGGGATTTTTCCGGCGGCATCGACGGCGTCGGAATTCTCGGCGCCACGCAAGAGGTCAGCGACGCGTTCCATCTCATCACCAACGACCCCGCGGTGAGCCAAGCGATTCGTCAGCTCGGTGGCCGCGCGGTCGTTCGTTACGACCGGCCGAAGTGGACCGCGTACCTCGAAGGCGACTACGCGTCCGGAACGAGCGACACCACCCTCAAAGGTCCGCTCACGCAATTCCATTTTGCAGAAGACACCAACGTCGGGCTTCTGCTCTTCAAACAAGTGCTCGCGTATCAAACCGCGCGCGAGGCGGCAGCAGCAACCGCGCTCCTCACGAGCCTTCATGCACCGACCATCCCGGTCGAATCCATCGCTACAAAAGGCGCTTTAACCGATGCGGTCGTAATTTTTCCGCAGGCAGATTATCGACCAATTAAAAATGTTTTGCTGCGCGGTGGCGTGATGTTTTCGTGGGCGCCGGCTGGTGTGTTCGATCCGATCGCAACGGCGCAGCGACGATCGTCGGGCCAGTACCAACACATCGCCGTCAATTTCAACGGCGGCGCGCCCGGAAGTTATTACGGCACCGAGCTCGATGGCCGCGCGCAGTGGCGCTATCTCGATCACTTCGCGTTCGATCTCGAAGCCGCCGTGCTGTTCCCCGGCTCGGCGCTGCAGGATGAAGACGGGCATGCGGTCCGTAGCTTCATGGTTCAAGGCCGCACGACATTTTTCTTTTGATCATGAACCGCAAAATCCTTTCCATCGGTTTCGTGCTCGCGTCGGTCGCGGCGATTTTCGCTGCGTGTCAGCAATACGTGTCACCGCCGGTCGC
>JBDTFL010000385.1:0-4477 GCA_039937955.1 Polyangiaceae bacterium
ACGTTCCACGCGTTACTGCACCGACATCACACGCATGATGAAAGTGCCTGTTTTTCACGTGAATGGTGAAGATCCGGAGGCGGTCATTCAAGTGACGCGTCTTGCGGTGGAGTTCCGCGAGCGTTTCCAAAAAGACGTCGTCATCGACATGTACTGCTATCGAAAGTACGGCCACAACGAAGGTGACGAGCCGCGCTTCACGCAGCCGATGATGTACGCGCTCATCGACAAGAAGCCGACGGTTCGCCAAACCTACGTCGCGCAATTGGTCGACGCCGGCGAGATCACGAAGGAGCAAGCCGAGCAGATCGCGGTCGCCAGCAAAGCTCAGCTCGACGTTGCCCTCGACGAAGCGCGCAAAGGTGATTGGCTCAAAAAACCGAACGCGATGGAGGGATTGTGGGTCCCCTATTACGGCGGACCCGACGCATTGATCGCCGAGGTCCCGACAAAGGTGTCGCGCGAGAAGCTCGTGTCGCTTCTCGAAGAGATGGAAAAACTTCCGGAGGACTTCACGCCCAACACGAAGGCGTACGGCGTCATCAAGAAGCGTCGCGAGCAAGCACTCGCAAATCCCAGCAAATTACAGTGGGAAACCGGCGAAGCGCTCGCGTATGCGTCGCTCGTTTCCGAAGGCTCGATGGTGCGTTTGTCGGGCCAAGACTCGCGGCGCGGCACGTTCAGCCACCGTCACGCGACGCTCTTCGATTCGAAAAATGGCGCGCCTTACACGCCGCTCGACGAAATCGCGAAGAAGAACGGAACGCGTTTTCAAGTTTGGGACTCGCCGCTCTCGGAAACGGGCGTGCTCGGCTTCGAGTACGGCTACAGCCTGGATCGCCCTGATGGTCTCGTGATTTGGGAAGCGCAGTTCGGAGATTTTTGGAACGGTGCGCAGGTCATCGTCGATCAGTTCATCGTTTCCGCAGAAGACAAATGGCTGCGTCTGTCAGGTTTGGTTTTGCTGTTGCCCCACGGGTATGAAGGCCAAGGCCCAGAGCATTCCAGCGCACGAATCGAGCGCTTTTTGTCGCTCGCCGCGGAAGACAACATTCAAATCTGCAACCTCACCACGCCCGCGCAAATCTTCCACGTGCTGCGTCGGCAAGTGCTGCGTCCGTGGCGCAAGCCGCTCATCGTCTTCACGCCGAAATCGCTTTTGCGTTCTCCCGCCGCCGTTTCGCCCCTCGACGATTTGGTGAACGGTGAGTTCAAACGCGTGATCGAAGATTCGACGGTCGATCCAAAAAACGTGAAGCGCATTCTGCTCTGCAGCGGCAAGGTCTATTACGATCTCGTAGAAGCGCGTGAGAAGCTCGGTCGCAACGACGTCGCGATCATTCGCCTGGAGCAGCTCTATCCGCTCAACGAAAATTTGCTCGCAGCTCTTGCTCCGTACGGTGACGGCACGCCGCTCGTTTGGGTTCAAGAAGAGCCACGCAACATGGGCGCTTGGTATTATTTGAACGCGCGCGTGAGTGACACGATCGGTAATCGTTTGCCGCTCACGTGCGTGTCACGCGACGAGAGCGCGAGCCCCGCAACCGGCAGCCATTCCAGTCATGTGCTCGAACAAAAGATGCTGATTTCAGCCGCATTTTCATGATTTTCAGATCCCAGCATGCTCGCTGCTGAGCTCGAGCGATGGATGTGGGCGCTACTCGGCGTCTCGGTCGTCCTTCTCGCATTTCTGATCAATCGTTTTGCGCCGGCGCGTCGTCACGGACTGCGCCGACTCGTCGTTTTGTTCGGGCTCTATTGCGCGTCGCACGGCTTCGCGCTCGCGTTCGATTATTTGCACGTCGCCGGTTGGGCGGTCGGCGCACATGGCGCGGGCGACATTTTCAAAGCGCTGCTCGGCGTCGGCCTCGTTGGCGCCATGGTCTTCGATCTGATCTTGCCGTCGCTCAAGGTCGAGGTCGTCTCGATCACGCGCGAGGTCGTCGTCGGCGTCTCGTTCATCATGGCTGCCGTCATCGCGCTGCATGGTGCGGGCATGAACTTGAGCTCGGTCATCGCGACGAGCGCCGTCGTCTCCGGAATTTTGGCGTTGTCGCTGCAGGCCACGCTCGGAAATATTTTGGGTGGCTTCGCGTTGCAGCTCGACGGCAGCATTCACGTCGGCGACTGGATCCTGCTTGAAAATGGCCGATCCGGCAAAGTGAAGGAAATCAATTGGCGACACACCGTCGTCGAGACACGCGATTGGGACACCATCGTCGTGCCGAACGCGACGCTGCTCTCGAGCCTGTTCACGATCTTGGGCAAGCGCGCGACGATGCCCGTGCAGCATCGAATGTGGGTCTACTTCAACGTCGACTTTCGCTTCTCTCCGCAAAAAGTCATCTCGGTCGTGAACGAAGCGCTGCAAGCCGCGCCGATCGAACGCGTCGCCGCCGAGCCCGCGCCACATGCCATTTGCTTCGACTTCGCGAAGGATGGTCGCGACAGCTTCGCGTATTACGCGGTTCGTTATTGGCTCACCGATTTGGCGGTCGACGATCCGACCAACTCGGTCGTGCGCACGCGCATTCACGCAGCCCTCAAACGCGCAGGAATTCCGCTCGCCCGCCCGTCGACCACCATGTTCCTGACCGTCGACGATGCCGCTGAGGAAGAACGTCGTACCGCGCGTCACTTTCAACAGCGGCTCGCCGCCATCGAGGGCATGTCGCTCTTCACCGACCTCACCGACGACGAGAAGAAAATGCTCGCGAATCATCTTCTCTTCGCGCCATTCACCGCCGGTGAAACGATCACGCGCGAAGGCGCCGTCGCGCATTGGCTCTACATTTTGCGTGAAGGAAAAGCGCGTATCTGCGTGAACGTGGACGGCGTTTTGAAAATGATAAACGAGCTACAATCCCCGGATTTTTTCGGGGAAATGGGGATGATGACGGGAGAGCCGCGCTCGGCCAGCGTCGTTGCGGTGACGGACGTCGAATGCTTCAGGCTCGACAAAGCAGGCTTTCAAAAGATCATCACCGAGCGTCCTGAAATCGCGGCGAAGATTTCGGAAACGCTCGCGCAACGTCGCGTGGACCTGATCGCGACTCGTGAAGGTCTCGACGCAGAC
Source organism: Polyangiaceae bacterium (assembly GCA_039937955.1). Classification (GTDB taxonomy): domain Bacteria; phylum Myxococcota_A; class Polyangia; order Polyangiales; family Polyangiaceae; genus JAICXU01. Next base: position 3,077 of record JBDTFL010000385.1, read on the forward strand.
GCGAAGAAGGCGCGCCAGAAATCGGAGCAGGAGCGCATCCTGCAGCGCATTCAGTCGTTCTTCGGTTTGTCGACCTGAGGCTCGTCTGCGACTTTTTCGTCGCCCACGGATTCGGCTTTCTCGTCGGCCGGTTTCTCGTCAGCTAGTCTTTCAGCCGGATCGAGCGTCGCGGCTTGGACTGCTGGCGCTGCGGGATCGACGGCGAGAGCGGTGTTTCGTCGCCACGGCTCGCGCATTCGTAGGAGCACGAAGGCGACCCAGAGAACGAGCCCGGCGATCACAGTCACCGTAACGAGAAAAAGTGGGCGCGGATCGCCGTACATGATGCGTCGTGAAATACGGCTTACACGCGGTGACGTCAATCGCGCAGAGCGGGTATTCTCCGGCCGTGCCAGGCTTCGAACGCTCCGCGATCCGCCGTATTTTCGGCCTGATTACGCTGCTCCTCGTGACGCTCGTCAGCGTCGGCTGTCGCTTCGAGGTCGCCGGCACCAACGATATCGATCTCACGTATCGCGTCGTCGATCCTGCTTCGCCATTCGCAACGTCACTCGTGGAGCGCATTCGCGGACGCCTGGCCGCGGCGCGGATCACCGCCGACGTCAACATGACCAGCGACCGCGAGGTGCATCTCGTCTTCGACGCCGAGCAGCGCAAGACGGTGGAGGCCATGCTTCGTTGGCGAGGCGGCGTTTCGTTTTTCCGCACGACCGACATCCACGGAAACGCGATCGCACCGCAAGCCGCTCCCGAGGCATCGATCACCGACATCGCGAGCGTCGTCACCACGCAACACGGTCACGCGATCCGCATCGTCTTCAGGCCCGGCGCAGAAGTTCCTGCGAGCATCGTCGCGTCTCCACATGGCATCGCCGCCGATCGCGCGCTGCTCGGCGTCGCGCAGGTCGATATCACGAAACCGCTTGAATTCTCGCTCGGAACCGATCTCGAATCTTACGCGGAGGCCGCGTTTCTCACGCATCTGTTGCAAACGCCTGCGCTGCCGGCGCTCGAAGAAACGGCGGCAACGAGAGTTCCGGCGAGTTGGTTTGCGGCGGTGCTCGGGCTCCTGCTTCCGCTGTGCATCTCGCTGTCGTGGCTGGTGTTCGTGCGCCGTTTCGATCGCGCGCATCCCGAGCCGGGCTGGCTGGTGCTCACCACATTTGCACTTGGTGGTCTCGGCGTCGTGGCGGCAGCTTTTGCGGAGGGCGGTTTGGCGAGCGCTTCGCGGTATTTGAATCCCGGGCTCATGTCGTTCGGTGGTCAGACGTGGGCGCTGCCGATCTCGATTTTGATCTTCGCGATCACGGTCGGTGCAGTCGAAGAGGGCGTAAAGCTCGCCGCAGTTTTCTTTCTCGCACGACGTCGCACCGAGTTCGACGAGCCGGTCGACGGCATCGT
>JBDTFL010000386.1:0-4135 GCA_039937955.1 Polyangiaceae bacterium
CGCATTTGGGCGGCGAGGATTTCGACATTCGCATCGTCGACGCCGTCGCCGACGCCTTCAAGAACGAGCACAACGTCGACCTTCGCGCCGACAAGATGGGCTTGCAGCGTTTGAAAGAGGCCGCTGAAAAGGCGAAGCACGAGCTCTCGTCGTCCATCGAAACCGAAATCAATTTGCCGTTCGTGGCCGTGACTCCGCTAGGTGAGCCGCTGCACGTGGTGAAAACCATGACGCGCGCGGAGCTCGAATTGCTCACCGCAGATTTGATCGAACGAACGCTGGAACCCTGCAAAAAAGCGCTCGCCGACGCGAACGTCACGCCGGCCGACATTCAGAACGTGGTCATGGTCGGCGGCATGACACGCATGCCGGCGGTGCAAAAAGCAGTCAAAGAATTCTTCGGACGCGAGCCGCACAAAGGCGTGAACCCAGACGAGGTGGTCGCCGCTGGTGCTGCGTTGCAAGGAGCCGCGCTCAGCGGTGGAAAAGTCGAGGTGCTCTTGCTCGACGTCACCCCACTTTCACTCGGTGTCGAAACCGGTGGTGGCGTCTTCACGGCGCTCAGTCCACGCAACACCACAGTGCCCACCGAAAAGAGCGAGGTCTTCACCACCAGCGTCGACAATCAGTCGTTCGTGCCCATTCACGTTTTGCAGGGCGAGCGCGCCATGGCCGCCGACAATCGAAGCCTCGCGCAATTCGAGCTCACCGGAATTCCGCCGGCGCCACGTGGTGTACCGAAGATCACCGTCACTTTTCGCATCGATGCCAATGGCGTCGTGAGCGTCGACGCGAAAGACGTCGGAACCGGACGGTCGCAACAATTGAAAGTTCAACCGACCAGCGGGCTCGGCAAAGACGAGGTCGACAAGCTGGTGACCGAAGGCGACGCGTACAAGGCCGCAGACGGACAACGCAAAGAGCTCGCGGAGCTGAAAAATCAGGCTGAAACGCTGCTCTACACCACCGATGCCGCGCTCGACGGTTACAAAGATTTGGTCGACGCGGTCACGCTCGCCGAGACCAAAGAGCAAGCGATCGCACTACGGGCCTTGCTCGCGGCGGGCGGCGACGTGGCCACGATTCGCTCCGCGTATCAAAAGCTCGAGGCCATGACGTTCGCGATCGCCGAAGCCATGTACGGCGCCCCCGAAGACGCTGACGGCCGAGCGCCGGCTTAGCTGTCAGCAAGAGCGCGACCGAAACAAACCGCTGCAAAAAACCGCGGTATACTGAGCTTCAGGAGACTTTCTCGTGAGCGACGCCGACTACGTGTTTGATTGGAACGAGGTCGAGCGTCGTGGCGCTCTGATTCCGAAAGGCTTCACCGTCTTCGACGAGACGCTGCGCGATGGATTGCAAAATCCTTCGGTCGTCGATCCGAGCGTGGACGAGAAAATAAAAATTCTGCATTTGATGGAGAGCCTCGGCATCCACGAAGCCGACGTTGGGCTGCCCGGCAGCTCGAAACGCGCCTTCGACGACGTGCTCCGTCTTTGCAAAGAAGCCGTCGACTGCAAGATGAAGATCAAGATCGCGTGTGCCGGACGCACCGTGGTCGGCGACATCACACCGATGATCGAAGTGTCCCAGCGCGCGGGAATTCCGGTCGAGGTCTACGCCTTCATCGGCTCGAGTCCCATTCGCCAATACGTAGAAGACTGGGATTTACAGCTGATCGCGAAACGCAGCGCCGAAGCCATCGACGTCGCGGTGAAAGCCGGATTGTCCGTCGCGTACGTCACCGAGGACACCACGCGCTCACGGCCAGAAGTTTTGACCGCGCTCTTCACCGCTGCGCTCGAGCGCGGCGCATCACGCATTTGTTTGAGTGACACGGTCGGCCACGCCACACCTGACGGCGTTCGTAATCTGATCCGCTTCACCAAGAACGTCATCGCCGGCACCGGAACGAAAAATATCGGCATCGACTGGCACGGTCACAACGATCGCGGCTTCGCATTGGAGAACGCGATCTGGGCGCTCGAGTATGGCGCCGATCGCGTGCACGCCACAGCGCTCGGCATCGGTGAGCGCGTCGGCAACGTGCCCATGGAATTGCTGCTCATGAATTTGAAGCTGCTCGGTCAGCTCGAAGAAAATGATCTGACGAACTTGCTCGCATACTCGCAAGCAGTCGCGCATGCCGTGAAGTGGGACGTGCCCATCAATTATCCGCTGGTCGGTCGCGACGCATTTCGTACGGCCACCGGCGTGCACGCAGCAGCAATCATCAAAGCGATGGCGAAGGACGACGTCGAGCTCGCCGATCGCATCTACAGCGGCGTGCCGGCCGGCATGTTCGGCCGTGAGCAAGAGATCTGCATCGGCTTCATGAGCGGCGCCTCCAACGTCAATTATTGGCTGAAAAAACGGGGAATTTCCGCGAGTGCGGAGCTCGTGCAAGAAATCTTGAAAGCCGCAAAAGCGCAAAATCACATCATGACCGACGAAGAGGTCATGCACGTCGTCACGAATTTCAACGCGAGACCCGTAGCAACCGCGAGCTGAGGTCCTCCTCGCTAACGCGCGCGCGCGGCTTCTTCGAAGACTTCGTCGAGCTCGTAAATACGGGTGCCGGGCTTCGGATCGAACACCGAGTTGATCATCGCTTTGGCAACGACGTCGCCGTGAATCTCTCGGTACTTTTTCGCTATGCCAATCGCGTTGACAGCGCCGAGCAATACGCTGCCGATCTTTTCGCCAGCGCGTGATTTTTCGCGGTCGCCTGCCAACAGGCTCGGACGAAAAATACGAATGCGTTCGAAGCCGAGCCCTTGCACGTCGCGATCGAGCTCGCCTTTGATGCGCGAGTAGAACGAGACAGAGCTCGGGCTCGCGCCGCCGGACGAAACGAGCGCGTAGGTTTTGACGCCGTTTTTCGCGGCGGTTTTCGCGAGCTCGAATTGGTAGGTGTAATCGACATTTTTCTGCGCCGCCTGGCTGCCGGCTTGGCCGATAGTCGTGCCGAGCGCCGAGAACGCGACGTCGCCGGTCACGGATAGCGCCCATGAGTCGGGCTCGTCGAAGTCGACGATTTGCTCGTCGAGCTTTGTGCTCGTTTTCCCGGTCTTTCGTCGTGAAAACGAAATCACTTTCGAAAAGCGATCGTCATCCAATAGCTGCGCCAAAAGCTGAGACCCGACGAGTCCAGTCGCGCCGATCATGACGGCAGTGAGCTTGCTCATGTCGCCACTCTAAACGACCTTTGGCTCAATCCGATCCTCGTCGGGCAGTTGCAAAAAACGCAAACTGGAAGCGCGTTATTTGCATTGGCTGCAAGTGGAAAGTTGCACCATGTTCCAGCCATGGGGAACCAACTCAACGTCTTTGGAATGGGTGCGCTGCTGGCGCTCGCTGCGTGTGGGCGACTGACCAGCTCGCAGGCGACGTCATCGAACGACCCGACCGCGCCGCCCTCGTCCATCGCACCGCCGTCGTCGTCAACGCCAACCGATTGCCCCAATCAGCGCATCGCGGTCGAAGGCGAGCCCGAGGTGCAGGATCTCGCGCTCGACGCGACGTACGTCTACCTGCTCGAGACGGTGTACCCGACGTCGGACACGGCTTCGACCGCGATTCGCCGTGAGTCGCGCTGCAATGGGACGATCACCACCATCGCCAGTAGCCCACAAAATCCCGCACAAATCGCGATGGATTCCACGAATATTTATTGGGTGACCTCCAACGCGAATTTCGGCGCTGATGCATCGAGCGCGCTGCTGCAAATGCCGAAGAGCGGCGGCGCACCCGTCGTGTTGCGAAGCAGCACCACTGCGGAGGGTGCCATCAGCGCCGTCGCCGCATCCGACGGCTCGCTCGTTTGGGTCGAGGCGGGCGCGTTGCGATCGAGCTCGGGCGTCATCGCGCCAGCCCCGAAGGCCAAAGGAAAGATTCTTCGGAGCGGAAGCATCGTGTTCATTCCCGAGTACGACAACACGAGCTTCACGTTCGACGTTCGTCGCATCGATCTGGAAAATCCAGGCACGCCCGTCATCTATCCTGGCGCAGACGCAAGCGCGGCAATGGCTATTTTTCAAGGCAATTTGTACGTAGACGGCGCGCAAACCGTCGAGCTGGTTTCACCCAAGAGCGCCATCACGTCATCACTCGGACGAGGTTTCGCCATGACCGC
>JBDTFL010000387.1:0-9088 GCA_039937955.1 Polyangiaceae bacterium
GTTCGGCGTCTGCATTTTTTGGAGCGCGTCGAGCGCCGCTTCTGCGCGTTGCTCTTGATAAAAACCGAGCACCGCGTTGAGCGCGACGATCAGCAAAATCGCGATCGCATCTCCATAACGAACGAGCGCCGGCTCGTGACGGCGATGCCCGGCTTCGACGAGCGCGATCACGGCCGCCACGAGCAACGTCAAGACGATCGGATTCGCAAACTGCGCAAAAAATCGCTTGATCGCGCTTGGGCGCGGCGGCGGCGGCAATTCGTTCTTGCCGTCCTTTTCGAGACGCTTGCGTGCCTCCTCCGAGCTCAGGCCCTTTGCAGGGTCCGCTCCGAGTCGCTTCAGAAGATCGTCGATCGCTTCAGCGTGTGACAGCCGAGCTGCGTGCGGGCGTCCAGAATCGTGAGCTGCCACAGGTTAGCGCGCCGCTTTTTTCTGTGTCGCTTGTTGCTCGGCTTTCATCTCTTCGAGCGCTGCTGCAAGCTCGTCTTGCTCCTGTTTGCTCGGCCCCGCATTCGCAACTTGCGGAGGTGCCTCGACGCGCGCAGGTGCGGCCTCTTCGACCTTCGTGGCTTCTTCGGGCGGCAGCATTCCCATTTTGCGTTTGAGCGCGACGAGATCTTCTTCCGCGCCCGCGGTTTTCTCGAGCGTTTGAAAACGCGATGCGAGAACGTCGCCGGAATATTCTTCTTGGATTTCGCCGGCCGCTTCGGCCTCCGCTTCCATCTGATCGATCTTGCCGCTCATACGCTCGAATGTTTCGAACGCGCTCTGATCGCGGAGCCCGCTCATCGTTTCTTGAATCGCTTTTTGCGCTTCAGCGCGTTTCTTCCGCGCGATGAGGACGTTCTTCTTTCGCTTCGCCTCTTCGATCTTGTCGTTCAGCATGCGGAGCGCGCGTTTCAGCTGCTCGACCGCCGCCTTCTGTTTCTCGAACTGCTCTCGGAACGTGATCGCCAGCGCGTCGTGCTCTTTTTTGCGAGCGAGCGCTTCTTTGGCGAGATCCTCATTGCCGGCTTTGAGCGCGAGCACCGCGCGACGCTCCCATTCGGCTGCGTTCGCTTGCTCTTGCTCAGCCTGCTTTTCGAGACGCTTTTGATCCGCGATGGATCCGGCGACCTGCTTCTTCGCCTCCACGAGCTGATTGTTCATCTCGATGACGACCTGATTGAGCATCTTCTCGGGGTCTTCCGACTTCGAGATCAGGTCGTTGAGATTGGATTTGATGAGCTGCGCCAAACGGCTGAAAATTCCCATGATTGGTCGTCCTGCTTATTTCTTCGACAAGTTGAGCAGCTCGGGAACTTGCTGAGTGAGCGCGAGATCGATTTCGTCGAGCGTGGCTTCGAGCTCGTTGAAATCCAAATTCGCGAGCTCCAGCGCGCTCGAAAGAACGATGCGATCTTGCTCGAGCCCGTAGCTCGAATGCACCAGCTCCTTCGCGTTGAGCTCGAGCATCTTTCGAAAAAGATTCAGGCTGTGCGTAGCGTCGGTCGGCACATTTCCGATGGCAGCGCGCATCAGAACCAGCGGAGGATCGACACGCAACGCAATCGCCGGCATCGACCCGCTCGATCGCACGAGAAACGTGCCAGATTCGCCTTCTACCGGGTCATGATGGCGCCCGAGCTTCTCGAGGTAAGCCTCGACATCTTTCAGCGTGCGCATCTCTGGTAAGCCTTTCCGACTTTCAGAAGGAGCGACCAGACTTGCGTCGCGTCTAGGGAGATGTGCCTCGTGGTTATCCACGAGGCCTCCGCCCGGCAGCGTAGGATCTTTCGGTGACATCTGCTAGATTCTCATCGCGCGAATGACTGGCGATTCCGACTCGCTCATCGGCGCCGTGGTGGGCGGACGCTACAAAGTAAGGCGCCTCCTGGGTCGAGGCGGGATGGGCGAGGTCTATGCTGCGGACGGCAAAGACGGCGAGAAGGTCGCGCTCAAAGTTCTTCACGACCGCGCCGCGCAAGACCCCGACATGGTCGCGCGCTTTCATCGCGAAGCGACCATCGCCGCGAAAATCACGTCGCCTTACGTTGCCGCGATTTTGGGAGCTGGAAAAGACCGCAACGGACGCCTCTGGATCGCATTCGAGCGTCTCACCGGCGAAGGCTTGGACGAGCGTCTGCGGCGCGAGCAATATCTGTCGTTCGCAGACGTCGCGCCCGTCGTCGAGGACGCGCTCCAAGGACTGACCGCCGCGCACAAAGCCGGCGTCATCCATCGCGACATCAAGCCCGCCAATCTGTTCATCGAAAAGCGCAAACCGTCGAAGTCGGGCGGCGCGCACGGCGATCATGAACAATCGCGCGAGCACGACGAGCGCACGCGTATTTTGGATTTCGGAATTTCAAAAATTCGCACGCACCGCAAGAGCGAGCCCTCGCTTACCGCATTCGACGCCACGCTCGGTAGCTTCGCGTACATGGCGCCCGAACAAGTTCGCGGAAGCGCGCGCGTCGACGAACGAGCCGATTTATACGCACTTGGTGCAGTTGCATTCCGTGGCCTCACCGGACGATTGCCGTTCGAAGGCGCGAACGCGCTCACGCTCATCGCGCTCAAATTGGATCGCGAGCCACCGTCACTCGCCTCGACGACCGGCGACGAATGGCCGCAAGGAATCGAGCGATTTTTGCAGCGCATGATGGTGCGTGATCGCGATCGCCGGTATGGGAGCGCCTCGGAAGCGCTCGAGGAATGGCGAAAGGTCTGCAAAGCGATGGGCAATGCCCCACGTCCGGCGCCGCGCTCGATTCGCCGCAGCACCAGCATCGTCGATCATGAAGAGGCGGAGACCGCCGGCACCTTCAGCGAAAGTGCGTCAAGCGTCGGCAGCTTCCCGTTTCGTCGTTGATCTGGACGCCTGCGCGAAGCCCGCCGTAGGCCCCCCCTGGATCAAAGTTTGATCTAAGCCTTGCCGGTCTGGCGCGGACTCGGCTATGTAACTCGACGTGGACCAGACGATCGCCGCGAAGGGAAAGTTCGAAGTTCGCGGCGGAAAACTCAAGATTACCAAGGGTTCTGGCAACAAACCGGAGCTCGAGATCGGCGCAGACACGCTGGTCGTCGGCCGCAATGAAGCCTGCGATTTGGTGCTGGAGGACCGCAAAGTAAGCGCGGTTCACATGGAGCTCGTCGCCACCGAGCGCGGCGTGCGCGTCCGCGATTTGGGCTCACGAAACGGCACCTTCGTCGGCGACACCCGCATCGGCGAGGTCTACCTCCTCAAACCGACGCTCATTTATTGTGGCGACATCACGCTCGAATTTGCCCCCGCAAATCCCGAGCAGGTGAACTTGCCGGAGGCCGCCGAGTTCGGGCCGCTCGTCGGCTCGGGCGCGATCATGCGATCGGTGTTCGAGCGCCTGCGAAAAGCGGGACCGACCGAGCTCACCGTTTTGATCGGCGGCGAAACCGGCACCGGCAAAGAGCTCGTCGCACAAGCCATTCACCAAGCGAGCAACCGTAAAGACAAGCCTTTCGTCGTCGTCGACTGCGGATCGATCCCCGCATCACTCGCGGAGAGCGCGCTCTTTGGACACGAGCGCGGCGCATTCACGGGTGCCATCGACAAACGCATTTCTCCGTTCGCAGAAGCGGACGGCGGCACGATCTTCTTGGACGAGCTTGGCGAATTGCCGGTCGACGTCCAACCCAAATTGCTGCGCGCGCTCGCCGAGCAACGCATCAAGAGCGTCGGGTCCAACAATTATCGCCCGGTCGACGTTCGCGTCATCGCAGCGACGCGCCGCGATCTCGTACGCGAGGTGAACGAAGGCAGCTTCCGAAGCGACCTTTATTTCCGCGTTGCGCAGATCAAAGTCGAGCTGCCGCCGCTTCGCCAACGTCTCGAGGACATTCCCGCGCTCGTGCGCCGCATGCTCACGGACATGGGCGATCCGAAAGCCTACGAGCGCGTGACGAACGACTCGCTCGAGCGCTTGATGCGCCACGACTGGCCGGGAAATGTTCGCGAGCTTCGCAACGTCGTCGCGGTTGCGCTGGCCTTCGGAAAAGAGGGGCCGCTCGACATCGCGCAGCACCTTTCGCCGCTGACCAGCACCGTCAGCGAGCAAACGCCCACGCGCGGTCGCACGTTCCAAGACGCAAAACGCGAGGTTTTGGCGCGTTTCGAGAAAGATTATTTCACCGCGCTTTTTGCAGAATGCAGCGGCAACGTCAGCGAAATCGGCCGACGCGCTGCGATGGAACGCGCGCATGTCCGCGGTTATCTCCGCCGTCACGGCATCGGCGACACCTCGAAAACCAGCCCCGAACGCTGAGCCCTCCGCGCCTGCGCAGGTGTCCAGCCAAGCCGAGCTACGCGCAGGCGTCTAGCCAAGCCGAGCTACGCGCAGGCGTCTAGGGCGACCCTTGTATTTTTACGCCCGGCGTCCCTTGCGGGGATGCCAATGCGCTGAGATAATTGTGGGTGGTGTTGCGCTGCCTTTTGGGGGGAGAGCTTTTGCATGGCTACGAGTGAACGAAGCTTGGCTGTGGCTGCGCCTGTCGCTCCAATGCCGGCAATCCCGGCGGTCGGCGAAGTCGTAGCGGAAAAATATCAGATTGATCGCATGCTCGCCGAGGGCGGGATGGGCGTCGTGTACGAAGCGACGCATTTGCAGCTCGACGAAAAGGTCGCGATCAAATTCCTTCGCTCCGATTTTACGGGCGCAATGAGCACGGAGCTCGCAGGTCGGTTCCTGCGCGAAGCGCGCGCATCGGCAAAAATCAGGAGCGAGCACGTCACGCGCGTATACGACGTGGGCACGCTGCCTTCGGGTGCGCCGTTCATCGTGATGGAGAAATTGAACGGCGACGATCTCGAGCAGCTCGTCGAAAAAAATGGCGTGCTCCCGATCGCCAAAGCGATCGACTACGTGCTCGAGGCCTGCGAGGCGCTCGCCGAGGCGCACGCCATCGGAATAGTTCACCGCGATTTGAAACCCGCGAATCTATTTCTCACGCACCGCGCGGACGGATCTTCATGTGTGAAGGTTCTCGATTTCGGAATTTCCAAATTCAAAGATTCTGGCACGTCGGGCGCGGCGATGAGCGTGACGAAAACACATGCCGTCATGGGATCGCCTCGTTACATGTCGCCGGAGCAAATGCGTTCGACGAAAGACGTCGACGCGCGCGCCGACATCTGGGCCATCGGTATCGTCTTGTACGAGCTGTTCGCCGGCACCGTGCCTTTCGATGGCGAGTCGATGCCGCAAATCTGCGCGTCGATTTTGCAAGACGAGCCGAAGCCACTTCGTGTGCTTCGCCCGGAAATCACCGCGGAGCTCGACGCGATCGTCACGCGTTGCCTCGCAAAAAAGGCTGCGGATCGCTACCAGAACATCGTTCCTTTGGCGCAAGAGCTCGCTGCATTCGGAACGTCCGCAGCGATCGCGTCCGCCGATCGCGTTACGCGTGTTCTCGAGGCATCGGTGAATTACGTGAACGCCGACACGGCTCCGCGTGCATTCACGATTTCCAATTCGCCGTCGGGTCCGATCCCTTCGATGCGCGCGAGCACGAAGCCGCATGCCGCATCAGGCATCGCGACCGCCATCGCGTGGACCGAGCCCGCGGCGCCGCCGAAGAGCCGTCGACCGCTCCTCTACGCAGCGCTGGGAGCTGCGGCGTTGCTCACCTTCGGCGCGACCGTATTTTTTCAGGTGCATTCGCATTCAGACGCGACGCCGCCCGGCCAAGTCACGAGCACCGCCGCCGAAACGCCGGCCCACACAGCGACCCCTTCGACGATGTCGACAACCGCAACGGCCGATACGGCGCCAACCACCACGCCAACCATGATTGCTGCGGCGACGACTGACCCGGGTGCGTCGGCGGTGTCTGCCAGCGTCGCGACTCCGCCGGGCAAAGCAACGACAACCAAGAAATCTGCGCCACCGGCTGCACATTCCGTAGCAGCGCATGCCGCCGCCCATCCGGTGTCGGTTGCGACAATGCCGCCGACGACGCCCTCGTCACCGGCAGCCGCAACTGCACCAGCGCCCGGGGATATGTGGGACGAGCGAAAGTGATCGCGTATCCTCGTCGAGCGATGAATGCTCGGCGCGTCGGCTTTTCGATTGGCTTCTTGGTGATGACGACGGCGCCACTGGCATTTGCCGGCGACACCGCTGCAGCACAGGTCCTTTTTTCTCAAGGCCGCAAGCTCATGAACGAGAGGAAATTCTCGGACGCTTGCCCAAAGTTGGAAGAGAGCGAAAATCTAGATCCCGGAATGGGCACGCTCTACAACCTCGGCGATTGTTACGAGCATCTAGGTCGCACTGCGAGCGCTTGGGCGGCATTCGACGAGGTCGCGACCGCGGCCAAAGACGCGAGTGAGGTCATGCGCGCACAAGACGCGCGGGCGCGCGCCTCGAAGCTTCTGCCGTTGCTGTCGCACCTGACCATCGATGCGAGCGCTGTGAAGATGCTGCCGAGCCTGAAAATCACGCGCGACGGATCGAATGTCGGCGCGCCCGAGTGGTCGGTTTCGATCCCGGTCGATCCTGGTGAACGCACGATTGCGGCGAGCGCCACCGGCAAAAAAAATTGGATCACCAAAATCAAAATCGCGCCGCACGACAACCAGATCGTCGCGATTCCGATCCTCGAGGACGAGCCGGTAGACGTCACCGCGCCGCCTCCTCAAAATGTTCACGAAGAGCCTAAAAATGACGGGAAAACGCAGCGCACGTTGGGGCTGGTCGTGGCGGGGGTTGGTGTCGCTGCGCTCGCAACGGGCGTCGTGCTCACGTTGATCTCGAAGGGCGAAGAATCGAAATCCAACGAGGGTGATTGTGATGCAATCACCAACGTCTGCAAAACCGCCAACGGCGTGAGTGAACGAAGCACCGCGCAGCTCGAGGGAAATCTCGCGACCGTTGGAATCCTCGGCGGCCTCGTGCTCGCAGGCAGCGGCATCGTGCTTTGGGCAACCGCACCGAAAGCGCACGCGGCACCTGCGGTCGGAAAATGGAATGTCGTTCCCGACGTCGCATTCGATCCGAGAGGCGCTTCGTTTGGGCTACGAGGTCACTGGTGAAACGGATCGCGTGGGGCCTCATCATCGTTGCGGCCGCGGAGCTCGTTGCCGTCGGATGCAACGCCGTGCTCGGAAATGAAGCGGGAATTTTGGCAAGCGCCGACGCTTCCACACCCAACGAAGACGTCGTCGTCACGACCACCACCGATTCCGGTTTGAGCTGCGGAGCCGGACAAAAAGCCTGCTTTGGCACGTGCAAAGGCACACAAGACACGACCGTAGGCTGCTCGGATCCGGCGTGCGTCGTATGCCCGAGCGAGGCGCACGCGAGCGCGGATTGCGTCGGCGGGTCCGGCGGATTCGTATGCAGCGACACCTGCCGCAGCGGCTACGACGACTGCAACGGCGACTTGAGCAAACCAAAAGGCGACGGTTGCGAGACCGACCTCACGCTCACGAAAACGTGCGGGCGCTGCGACAACGATTGCTCGAACGCATCGCAATATCCGACGCAGCCCGAATTCTGCGTGAAGGACAGCGACGCCGGCACGACCGCTTGCAACACGAACTGCCCGTATTCGATCTGCGGCGCCAACTGCTTCGATCTGACGAAGACGACCACCAATTGTGGAATTTGCGGGAACGACTGCTCGACGCAAGTGACGAACGGCATCGCGGAGTGCGTGAGCTCTACATGCAAGGTCAAATCATGCGACACGAGCTATCACCTTTGCTCGAACGCATGCGTCACCGTCAGTGACGTCAATCACTGCGGAACGAGCTGCTCGCCCTGCCCCAACCCTCCGCCGAACGCGACTGCCACCTGCGCGGCGGACATGAGCGGCAATTACAGCTGTTCGAACACGTGCAATTTCATCACGTGCGGCTCGACGTGTTGCGCTTCCGGCCAAGCCTGCATCACGGGTCAATGCGTCACGCCTCCGGTTTGCACGTTGCCAAAGCTCGCATGTCCGCTGGGTTGCTTGACCGTCAACGGCGCATGCACGGGCGGATGCCTGGACGAATCGGCCGACACGACGTGCGGCGGCGACTGCAAGTCTGGCAACGACTGCACGGCCACGCCCGGCGAAATCTGCTGCGGGGCTGGCAGTGGTAGCTTCAACTACTCGTGTCAAATGGCGCTCGACGACGGCGGCTGTCCGTAATGAATCCGCGCCGAATTTCGTTCACCTTCATCACGAGCGCACTCTGCGTTGCGGTGGCTGCGCGTCTCGCGTGGTCGGAGCCGAAATATTTGCCGCCGCTTTTGGTGATCGTGCTCGTGACGCTATTGCCCACGTTTTTCGCGCGGCGTCGCGTGCGTCGCATTTTGATGAGCGGTGACGTGCAAGAAGTTTTGGGGACGTGGCGCGGGTCGATCGAGCGCGTGATGTACCCGGAGACGATGGCACCGCTGATGATGGCAACGGCGTATGCGTCGTGCGGTTGGATCGACGCAGCGCGCGCGGCATTGCAACGTGCGGTGAAAGGTCCGGCGTGGGACGCGGCGATCGAGCAACGGCTCTTCGTCGAGACGCTGCTCGACACCTTCGAAGGTGATCGCATTTCCGCTTTGGAAAAGGCGCATTCGCTGGAGAGCTTGCCGTTGCCGCGGACCGCAGGTCGCTTCACGCGTGCACGCATCATGCGGCTTCGTAAAGGCATGGCCGCGCTCGCTCGTGCATTCGCGCATCAAGCCAGCGCCGCCGATTCCGCCGCGCTGCGCAAAGCATCGAAGAGCTCGCCGCTCATCTTTTGGGCGACGCGTTATGCCTCCGCGATCATCGCCATCGACCGCGGCGACACCGCGCGCGCGGAGGAGCTCATCGCCGGCGCCCCAGTCTGGCCAAACGAAAGCGCGTTCCGCACGTTCGACGAAGAGCTGCGCTCACGCACCCGTTCCTAGCGAGCCCTGGTCCTAGTAGGCCGACTCGATGATATGTTGCTCCTCGCATGACTGATCCCGGACGCGCGCGCATTCTGTACGCCGACGACGAAGAAGATGTCCGCGAGGTTTTCGCCGCGGTGTTTGCCCCGGAATTCGACGTGGTTCTCGCATCGGGTGGCGCTGAAGCACTCGCGCTTCTCGCAGAAGAA
>JBDTFL010000388.1:0-9533 GCA_039937955.1 Polyangiaceae bacterium
GCGGCGGACTTGCGCGCGTTCGCGATCGCCGGTGTCTTCGGTTGCGCGGCAGCCGCGGCGCTCACCGTGCAGTCCACCTCGGGATTGAAGAGCGTTCGTGCTGTATCTCCCGATCTCGTCTTTCAGCAGGCGCGCGAGGTCATTCACCATCAAGACGTGCGCAGCATCAAAATCGGCGCACTGGGCAATGGCGCCAACGTTCGCAAGATTGCCGAGCTGCTCGGGATCCACCGAGAAATACCGGTGATTCTGGATCCGGTGATGATCCCAACGCGCGGCGGCGCGCGTCTTCTTGCCCGTGGTGCGCTCGGATCCATGCGTCGCGATCTGATTCCGCGGGCTGCGTTGGTCACGGCGAATGCGCCGGAGGCCGAGGCGCTCACGTCGATGCGCGTGCTCGACATCGAGTCGGCGAAGATCGCGGCGCTTGCGATCGTGAAGCTCGGCGCACGTGCGGCGCTCGTGAAAGGCGGACACCTTGGGCTCACCGCGCAACACGCCGTCGACGTTCTCGCCATCGACGGGCAAACGATTTTGCTGCGCGCGCCGCGTTTGAAATTACCGGCGCTGCACGGCGGCGGATGCACGTTGGCCGCGCTCGTTGCCGGCCGCATGGCTCACGATCCCCGCAAATTTACGCGTGATTCGCGATCGGTGATCGTCGACGCGGTTCATTGGGCCCGGCTCACACATCACAAAATGCTGAAAACGAAATTGCGCGACGTCGGCGGCGTGCTGCGCGTCCTCGCCTAGGCGCGGATCATTTCGTCGAGCTCGCCCGCACCTTCGCGTACGACCTCCGGCGGATTTTTCGTGAGGTCTACGATCGTCGTCGGAGTCTCTCCGCCCGCACCTGCGTCGAGCACCAAACCCAATCCTTGAAAATCGTCGTCGAGCTCGCGTGCGTCGACGTGCACGTTCATTCCTGGCTTCTGTGCGGTCGTCGAAATGATCGGGCGACCGAGCTCACGCACCACTGCACAAATCACTGGGCTTTTCGGAATGCGAATTCCCACGGTTTTTCTGCGGGATTGAACGAGCTTCGGCACTTGCTTCGTCGCTTCCAAAATAAAACAGTACGGACCCGGCAAGTAGTGACGCAAAATTCGGTACTCGCGCTTTTCGACGATCGCGTACTCGGCGATGTGACTCAAATCGCAACAGATGAACGCGAGCTCGTGCGTGCGCGGCATCTGCTTGATCGCGTAGAGGCGATCGATCGCTTTGCGATTGAACAGGTCGCAGCCCAGCCCATACACAGTATCGGTCGGGTATCCGATCACCTCACCGGCCTCGAGCGCCTCCACCGCGCGCCGCACTTTGCGCGGCTCCGGGTGCTCTTCATTGATTTCGATCAACATGCGGGCGATCTCAACACCTGCGCGATAGCACCGAAGCCGTGCGCGTAGAACGACAAACGGGCACAAAAATACCAGCTGTCGCGTTACGCTTCCGCCGTGCTCCTCGACGAAATCCCGATCCCGTTTGCGAAAACGGTCGCGATCATATTCGGTCTGCTTTGGGGGAGCTTCCTCAACGTCGTGATTTATCGGGTCCCGCGCGACATGAGCGTGGTGCGTCCGCCGTCGCATTGTCCTTCGTGTGGCAAGCCGGTGAAGCCGTACGACAACATCCCGATTTTGTCGTTTTTGATTTTGCGAGGACGCACGCGTTGTTGCAAAACGAAGATGAGCGTTCGCTATCCGATCGTCGAGGCGCTCGGTGGTCTCGCAGCGTGGGCGGTGTTCGACGCAGCGCTCTCCGCGCTCCCCGGTGAAACTCCCGCGTGGCGTTTTCTGGCTTTTTTTCTCGCTGATTTCGCGTTGTCGCTCGGGCTCATCGCCGCGGCGTTCATCGACGCCGAGCACATGTTCTTGCCGGACGAGATTACGATCGGTGGAACCATCCTCGGCCTCGCGACATTTTTTTTGCGCGATCTCAGCATCACGGCATCGCTCGCGGGCGCGGTCGTCGGATTTTTGGTCGTCTACGTTCCGTTCATTTTTCTCTACAAAAAAATTCGCGGATTTGCGGGCATGGGGCTCGGCGACGCGAAGCTCGTGATGCTCGCCGGTGCATGGTTCGGGTGGCCGGGCGCCGTATTCGTGCTCTTCGGCGGAGCCATTCAAGGCACCATCGGCACGATCATCCTCTTGGTCTTCAACGGGAAAATCGAAGAGCCCGAAAGCGTGCGCGCCGATCGTGAGGCGATCGAGCAAATGGCAAAAGAGGGTGACGCCGATGCGCTCGAGATGATGAAGAACGATCCGCTCATGGACGAGGCCGCGCAAGGAAAGGCGCGAATCCCATTCGGGCCGTTCCTGATCCTTGCGTGTCTCGAGTGTCTGATCGCCGGGGACCGTATTTTTACGGCACTTCAGGCGTGGATGCTGCCTAGCTAGCCTGCGCGGAGCTGTTCTTACTTGCGCTGATCGAGGCCGACCCAATCGTGCACAGTCGGGCCCGTATAGATCTGACGCGGGCGACCGATCTTCGTCGTGTTGTCGTCCATCATCTCTTTCCAATGCGCGATCCAACCGGGCAATCGTCCGAGCGCGAAGAGAACGGTGAACATGTTGGTCGGGAAGCCGAGCGCGCGATAGATGATGCCGCTGTAAAAGTCGACGTTCGGGTACAGCTTTCGTTCGACGAAATAGCTGTCTTTGAGCGCCGCTTCTTCCATGCGCTTTGCGATGTCGAGGAGCGGATCGTTGATGCCCTTTTTACCGAGCACCTCGTCTGCACACTTCTTGATGATCTTCGCGCGCGGATCGAAATTCTTGTAAACGCGGTGGCCGAAGCCCATCAAACGGAAGTTCGAGTTCTTGTCCTTCGCGAGCGCGACGTATTTGTTCACGTCGCCGCCATCGCGTTGGATGTTCTCGAGCATCTCGATCACTTCTTGATTTGCGCCGCCGTGCAGAGGTCCCCAAAGCGCGCAAATTCCCGCGGAAATCGAGGCGAACAGATTCGCCTTCGAGCTGCCGACAAGACGCACGGTGGACGTCGAGCAGTTCTGCTCGTGATCCGCATGCAGGATCAAAAGAATGTTCAGGACTTTTTCGACGTCCGGATCCACTTCGTACGGCTCGGCAGGAACCGAGAACATCATGTTCAAAAAGTTCGCTGCGTACTTGAGCGAGTTCTTCGGATAGACGAACGGCTGACCGATCGATTTTTTGTACGCGAACGCGGCGATGGTGCGCACCTTCGCGAGCAAGCGCGCGATCGTGATGTCGATGAGGTCCTTGTTGTCGACGTCGAGAGCGTCCGGGTAATAGCTCGACAGTGAACAGACCATCGACGACAGCACTGCCATCGGGTGCGCGGTCGACGGGAAGCCGTCGAAGAAACGCTTCATGTCCTCGTGAATCAGCGAGTGCCGCGTGAGCAATGTCGAGAATCTGTCCAGCTCACTCTTGTTCGGTAAATGGCCGTAGATCAGCAAATAGCTGGTCTCGACGAACGTGGATTTTTCGGCGAGCTGCTCGATGGGAATTCCGCGATAGCGGAGGATCCCTTTTTCGCCGTCCAAGAACGTAATCGCGCTCTTCGTCGACGCGGTGTTCATGAACGCTGGGTCGATGGTCACGAGCCCGGTTTTGGCGCGCAAGCTCGCGATGTCGATGGCTGATTCGTTCTCCGTGCCGGTGATGATCGGCAGCTCGAGCTTTACGGATTCACTGATTTTCAACTCTGCTTTGTCGCTCACGGGGAACCTCCGTCGGTGGCGCTCGCCGAGAGCGCGTCACGCGTACTGCACTGCGGCAGGAATATAGGGAAGTTATCTAGGCTGTGTCCTGCGAAAACTTTTCGGGGCAGCCGAACGCGCACTTATTGCCCGCTCACGTTGCGCGCACAACGGAAGCCGTTGTTGTTGAAAGGAGCCGCGGGGTCGGCCTTTCCTCGGTAAAATAAGCCATTTCCTTCGCACGTACATGCGCCGCACCACCAAGAGCCGCCACGCAAAACGCGCTCCTGGCCAGCGGAAGGGCCGGTAGGATCGAGAACTGGCTCGTCGTTTTTTTTATGGCTCGCAGCTGCGCCGTACGCGTCGGCCGCATAAAAATCGGCGGTCCATTGCCAAACATTTCCGACTGCGTCGTAGATGCCCCAGGCGTTCGGTGGAAATGCGCGCACCGGCGAGACGTAGACGAAGCCGTCGCTCCGCAGATTTTCGCGATGGCTCGAGCCCTGCCAAAAATTGAGTCGGTAGGTGCCGTCGATCTTTGGGTCGTTGCCCCACGGATAACGCGTGCCGGTCGACCCAGCGCGCATCGCGTATTCCCATTCGGCTTCGGTCGGTAAGCGTTTTCCGAAGTGCGTGCAGTATGCATTTGCATCGTCCCAGCTCACCATTACGACGGGTGCGTCGTCGGCCAAAAAAGCGCGGGTATCGGCGTTTTCGTCACGAAAAGGGCGGCGCCACGACCCGTGCGGCATGCGCTCCCACGCCCAATCACCCATGCCTTCTTGCGAGCCGATTCCAGCGCCGAGCTTTTCCGCGGTCGTCACGTAATGCGTCGCATCGACGAAGCTCGAAAAGTCTTTGCGCATGACCAGCGTCGCGTCGATGTCGAACGTTGATATGTCAACGATATGCGCGGGTGCTTCGTCCGCGTGCACGGCTGAGTCGTGACCTTGCACGAATCTTCCGGCAGGAATCCGGACCATCCCGTCGCTGAGAGAAACTGTACGCGCGGGTGGTGTGGCGCCGCTGAGCCCCGCGGCCGCCGCTGCAAAAACCAAAATGCGCGCGATGTTTTGCATCAGTCGCCGCTCACTTCATGTCCATTCCCATGCTGTAGCGGCCAGGGCAAAGTGCGAGATCACAGCTTGTTTTCAAGGGCGCTTTGCATTTGCCGTCACAGGCTGGCCCGTCGAACGAGCCGGATTTGTCGGCCATCATCTTGTCGTAGCAAGCGTTTTTGCAGGGCGTGTATTGCGCGCAAACGGCCTCGCAGTTTTGCGTCTTCCAATCGCTGCCCAATTTTTTTCGACAGTCGGCGTACGCCTGTCCGCATTTCCCGCTGCGGCAACCGTCTTGATTGGCGACGCAGGTTTGCTTGCAGCTTGCACATGTCGGAGCGCATGCATTTCGACACGCGTCGTCGCCACAATTGGCCTTGCACGCGAAGCAGCTCGACACACACGTGTCGTCACATGACGTGCAGTCGTTCAAGCAGCCGGCTTTGCATGTGCGTTCGTCGGTCTCGAAGCATGGGTCGTACACGCACGACTGATCGAATCCGCTGCCCAGACACGTGAGCTCCGTTGCGCCGAAACGATTTCCGAAGAGCTCTTCCTTTTGCGCGTCGCTCAATTTGCGCGGGTCGAAGGCGCAATTTTCACGCAATCGGTCGACGATGGGTGCGTCGGTCCACGCGCTCACGGGGGACACGCTCGCGTCGCTCGCATCCGAAGACGCGCTCGAGGTCCGCGCGGCGCCGGCGTCGACGACCGGCGGCGATTCTGACGAAACGGCCGTTTTCCGGCTGCAATTCGCACAAAATAACATGCAAAATACAACTAAATGGCTGAATCGCAGCTCGTGCATCTCTTCTAGTTACGAAGCACGCTCGTTTTAGTTCTTCCAGAAACGGCGTTCGTCTTGCTGGTTCAAGCCGAGTCGTCGCTGCTCTTGCACGAACGCGCCGTACGCCTTGGGAATGCGCGCGTCTTTCGCCAAGCCGTACAAAACCATGAGCGCTGCTTCGGCGTCGTCGCTCGCACGGTGCGCGTTTTCGAGCTTCACGCCGAGTCGTTCTGCGACCTCGCCGAGCGCTTTGGATTTTTCTTCGCGTTGAATTTCGCGGGCCCACACGAGCGGATCGATCCACTCGACGTCGCGACGAAGCGCGGGCGCGAGCGTTGCGCGCGGTGGACATCGGCCGAATTCACCAGCGATGAATGCGCGATCGAATGCGGCGTTGTACGCGGCGGGAATGCAGCCCTCGAGTGCGGCGGCGATCTCGTGCGCGATGGCCTCGAAGCGCGGGGAGTCTTTTACGTCGTCGTCCGAGATGTGGTGGATGGCGGTGACCTCGGCAGGGATGGGCATGCCGGGATGAATGAGCCAGTTGTAGCGCGCGATCACTTGCCCGCCGCGGCCGACGGCGATGCCGACCTCGACGACGCGATCCTTGGATGCGTCGCGTCCGGTGGTTTCCACGTCGATCAACGCGATCGGAATCTCGTCCCAAATATGGTCGCCGCCGAATTCTTCGACGAGCCCGCGCACGATGGCGCGGAGCAAATGAGCGATGCCTGCGTAGTGCCTGCCCGTAGGAAAGCATCCGCAGCTCTCGATGACTGCGCGCATCAGTGCGGTTTGCTCGAAGACGCCGTTGCGGCTGTTTTTCCGGTAGATCCAGCATCGGGCGCCGCTGATCCTGAGGGCGATGCAGCGCCGGCGTCGGTCGTTGCGGCGACGGGCGGAGCACCGCCGCCGGTTGCCAAATCGAGATTCACCCACTCGGTCAAATCGTCGTGTGGGTCGAACTCGCGACCGTTGATGTAGATCGTGGGCGTGCCTTTGACTCCGAGCGCGTCGGCGAGCTTTCGATCTTGCGCGATGCGATCCGTTGCGAGCTGCGAGCTGAAATCGGCGTGGAATTTCCCGAGATCGATACCGAGATCTTTGGCGTAGGAGTCGAGGTCCCCTTGCTCCAAATGCTCTTGATTCGAAAAGAGCGTGTGGTGCATCTGCCAGAATTTACCCGCTTGCCACGCTGCGATTCCCGCGCGCGCTGCAATGTCTCCGTGCGGGTGACCGCCGAGCGGCAAAAATTTGTAGACGAACCGAACGTCGTTTTTGTGATCTTCGCCGAGCTTGTCCAAAATGGGCGCCATGATTCCGCAGTACGGACATTCGAAATCCGCGAACTCGATGATGGTGACCGGCGCGGATTCGGGACCGCGTGACGGCGAGCCGTCGATCGGAACGTTCTTGATTTTGTCGGCGTCGAATCGGTTGTGGTACGCCTTTTCGACCTGCTCGCGGCTCATGCCGTCGCGAACCGCTTTGAGCACGAATTTGGCGCTCGGCACGCACTTGTTGCACGCGCGTTTTTCGTTCACGCATTGAGCAATGGGCACCGGCGTGTCGGAGCATGGCGACAAAAATTCGCTCACGTATTGGCTCCACTCCGATTTTTCTCGAGGTGTGAGCGCGCTCGTGTCGACGCCCGCAAGCTCGACGTTCGGCGGTGGTTTGTCGTCTTTACTAACGTCGCCGCTCGACGACTGGCCGTGGCACGTGGAACCGGAGCTCGCGAGGAGCGCGGCGAACAAAGCGAACTTGAGGTTGGCTGCCAGCATCGAAGCGGGCGCAGCATAGCTCGAAGCGTCCCGAACTCGAAAGGGGAAGCGAACGCCCGTCTCGTCTGCTAATTTCGCGGCCCCTGTGCGGAGCATCGTCTACCAATTCGACGATCCTCGCGCGTTCCGCAGCTTCATTTTGGCCGGCGACAAAGAGCTCGCGCTCCCGCTTGCCGAAACGGTTGGGGACGGCGAATGGATCCTGGCGATTTTCGAGATCGGAAAACGCAAACGGGCAACTGCGGCCGCTGCACGCGGAATCGATCGCACCGAAGGCGACTTGGCGATCGTCTTCGAGGAGCGCGATTGGGCGCGCATTTTAGCGTTCGCGGAAGCCGCAGAATTGTCGCTGTCGGGGGAGCGCGCTGGAACGCCAGTGCCGCTCGCCAACGATTTTGCAACGAAGTCCCCCGAAAAAAAGGCGGAAAAATCGAAGCCCGTTCCCGAGCCGTCCGACACGCAAGTGAGTCGTCGCGACGAAGCGCTGCTGCTTCCAGTGCGTCCGGTGCACGGAATCGTCACGCGTAACGCAACGTCGCAGGTGCTGCTGGTCGAGGACGACGACGAGATGGCGAAGGTCGTGCGCCTCATGCTCGAAGGCGCGGGTCTGACGGTCGAGCATGCGGCCAGCGGTGAGGCGGCGTTCGACCGCGTGATGGCATCGGCTTTCGATCTCGTGGTGCTCGATTGGAACTTGCCGGGCATGAACGGCGTCGAGCTCTGCCGAAAGCTGCGAAAAGAAAAATCGCTGTCGCAGATGCCCATTTTATTTTTGACCGGACACGCTGCTTCTCACGATGTCGTCGAAGCGTTTGCGGCGGGCGCCGACGATTTCGTGTCGAAGCCATTTCGTGCGCCCGAGCTGAATGCCCGTATTTTAGGCCTGTTGCGACGGGCACGCGTATCGGCGACCTCGTTCGACGATCAGGACGAGGACGAATGAAAGATCCCGAATCGATCGACGTGGACATGGATGACGACGAGCCGATCGAAGCGCCCGCGAATTTGCGCGGCGCCCGCCGACTGCTCACTGTCGGAGGTGGTCGCGGCGGTGTCGGCAAGAGTCTGCTCGCAGCGAACCTGGCGATCTATTTCGCGCAGCTTGGAAAAGAAGTGGTGCTGATCGACGCCGATCCAACGGGCGCGAATCTGCACACGCATTTCGGATTGAACGCAGCGAAGGCCGACCCCACGCTCGACGCGAGCGCGCCGCGAAGCTTCGAAGATGCGCTCGTCACGACGAACGTTCCCGGTCTGCGACTTCTGCCGGCTGCGCATGATGCGGTCGACTTGCCGTTTTTGCAGCGCACGGGTCGCAAGGCGCGTTGGCTCGCGAAAGCTCGTGCGCTTCCTTGCGAGTATCTCGTCATCGATGCAGGCCCCGGACACAACCATTTTTCCCTCGATTTGATGCTCGCGGCCGACGTTCCGATCGCCGTAACGGTGCCGGAGCCTCCCGCCATCGAAGCGACGTATCGTTTTTTGCGCGCCGCTTTTCGTCGGCGTTTGCGACGTGTGCTCGCAGGTGATCGCTATCGTCTTCCGCTGCTCGAGCGTGCGATCGCTGAAATCGGATCGCTGCCGTCGCCGCTCGTTTTGGTGCGGGCGCTCGCACGAATCGATCGCGCGCTCGCCGACCTCGCGTGGTCGGAAGCGAATCGCACCCACATTCAATTGGTCGTGAACCAAACGCGCGTGCGCAGTGATTTGGAGCTCGCCGGTTGGATGAGCGGTCTTGCGTCGCGCCATTACGGCGTGCCGCTCGAAGAGCTCGGAACCATCGAGCACGACGACACGGTGTGGCTGTCGGTGCGTCGCAACAAACCGCTCTTGGTGGACAGCCCCGCATCGAAAGCCGGCCGAAATCTCGAGCGAATCGCACGTCGCGTGGTCGCGCTCGCGCTCTCGAAGGAGGGCAAAGTCGCACCCGCTTTTCCGGCCGGCCAGCCCACGCTTTATGCAGCGCTCGGAATTTCGCGTTCGGCCAACGACGAAGAGGTGCGTCGAGCGTTCAAGCGCCAAAAAGAAATTTATGCGGTCGGTGGTTTGGCAACGTCGTCACTCTTGAACGAATCCGAATTGAGGGCGGAGCTCGCGCGCCTCGACGAAGCGCACGACACGTTGCTCGATCCGGTGCGGCGTCGCGCCTACGACCTCTCAACATTTCCAGACGAGCAAGTTCCCGAGTCATTGAGCGCGCGCGCGAGTCGTCC
>JBDTFL010000389.1:0-2613 GCA_039937955.1 Polyangiaceae bacterium
CGCCATCCGTCGAATTTTGGCCGACGCGCACTTTAGTGACGAGCTGGGCGCCCGCGGAAGAGCCCGCGTGGAGGCCGAGTTCACGAAGGAAAAAATGGCAGCGAGTGTGCTCGACGTGTACGAAAAAGCACTACGTTAATTGGTTGGCTAGCCAACTATCGCCTCGGCGACCCCGCGAAACATAGCGGTTCGTCCAATTGGCGGTTCGTTGGACAAATTGTCGGTCTGATGTCACAACGGCAATATGAATCAGCCGCTCGGCAATAACGGCCCGTCGTCGATTGCTCACGCAGAGCCCGCGATGCCTGCTCTCGATCCCGACGCCATCACGCTTCTCGTCGTCGACGACGAGCGATCCAACGTCGAGTCGATCGAGAAAATTTTCTCGCGCGAGGGCATGCGCGTGCTCACGGCGACCGACGCGAAAGAGGCGCTCGAGCTCGCGCGAACGCATCGCGTGCACGTCGTGCTCACGGATTTGATGATGCCGGGCACCACGGGTCTGGAGCTGCTTCGCGCCCTCAAGGTTGCGTCGCCGGATGCCGAGGTCGTTTTGATGACCGCTTATGGATCAGTCGAAGCAGCCGTAAGCGCGATGCGCGATGGCGCTTACGATTTCGTCGAGAAGCCGCTGAAGCGTTTGGCGATAGTGAAAAGCGTTCGGAAAGCAGCGGAGAAACAAAAGCTCATCGAAGAAAATCGATCGCTCCGAAATGAAATTCAAAAGCTCACGCGTCGCGAGATCGTCGGGCATTCGCCCGCGCTGCGGAGGGTCGTCGACGTCGCGGCGCAAGCGGCGCCGAGCCAAGCGACGGTGCTCATCATGGGCGAAAGCGGCACAGGCAAAGAGCTGCTCGCGCGCACGATCCACGAACGAAGCGCGCGCGCGAAGAACGCATTCGTCGCGGTCAATTGCGCCGCTATTCCCGAGACGATTTTGGAGAGCGAGCTGTTCGGTCACGAGAAAGGATCGTTCACGGGCGCCATCGCTCGCAAAGACGGCAGATTCGCAAAGGCCTCTGGAGGCACGCTTTTTCTCGATGAAATCGGCGAATTGTCGCCCGCCGTTCAAGTGAAGTTTTTACGTGTTCTGCAAGAAGGTGAGTACGAGCCGGTCGGCGGAAACACCGTGAAGTCCGACGTGCGCATCGTCGCGGCAACGAATCGTGATCTGTTCGCCGAGGTTCAGGCGGGCAGGTTTCGCGAAGATCTTTTTTATCGGCTGAACGTGATCGCGATCCTGGCACCTCCGCTGCGCGCGCGTCGCGAGGACATCCCGCTGCTCGTCGATCATTTTTTGGGTTTGTATTCTGCAAAGAACGGTCGCCCACGTCTGACGGTGTCGCGTGGCGCCATGGAGAAGCTTCTCGACTATGCGTGGCCGGGAAATGTTCGCGAGCTCGAAAATGTCATCGAGCGCGGTGTCGTCCTCGCGCGCAAAGATCAACTCACCGAACAAGATCTCCCCGACGCGATCGTGCACGCCGCACCGCCCGAGCCCACCGCGCTCACCTTTTCGATCGGCACCACGCTCGAGGAGATCGAGCTTCGGGTGATTCGCGAAACGCTTCGTCACGCGAAAGGCGACAAATCGGTAGCCGCGCAGCTGCTCGGAATTTCGACGCGCACCATCTACCGCAAGCTCGACGGGGCCCCCGGCGAGTCCGAAAACGTGCCCTGATCAAGCCCTAAAAGGGGCGCATTTTTCGGTTGTCACTTTGTCGCGCCAAGCCGCCCCTCGGCCATGCCCCCGCCAAGGTGTCGAAATCGGCGCCGCCGAAACCCGCAAATCACCGGTAAACGTCGGAATATTGAGGGGGTTTTGGGCTGGCATGCGGCTCGCTATTCGTTTGTTTTGGATACATGGCTGTCGACCAAGTTTTGAAGCGCCACTTTTGGATCGTGGTTTTACCGATGACCGCGCTTGCCGCGTTTCTCGGAGCCAGCGGCGTCACGCAAATCGCCGGCGCGGCGCTCTCCGTGGATGCAAAGCAGCTCGCGGCTCCGCCAACCATCAACAGAGCCGTTCCGATGGGGGCTGCCGCCGATCACCCGACGAGCGCGGATCCGATCCTCGCGCGCAATCCGTTCGATTCGGTGACGGGTCCGCTCAATCGCGTTGCGGTGCCCGATGGTGGCGGCGGCGATCAGGCGGTCGACACCACCGATCCTTTCAATGCGCCCACGTGCGACGGCGTGAAAATTTTGATCATCGCGCAGTCCGCTGATCCTGCGTGGTCGTTCGCGGCGTTGTCCGCCGGCGGTCCAGACGCGAAGAGTCAGCTACGCCGCAAAGGCGGAGATTTCAGCGGGAAAAAAGTCGAATACGTCGCATGGGATCGCGTTTGGCTCTCGACGAATGGCGCGCTCTGCCAAGCGCAGCTCTTTCAACCTGACGCGCCGCCGAAAGCAACGGCAGCCGCACCGGCACCGTCGACCGAGACGAGAGGTGGGCCGCCTGGCGTGGATCCCGCTATTTCCAAGGGCATTCAGCGCGTGAGCGCGACCGAGTTCAACATCGATCGCAGCGTCGTCGACAAGATTCTCGAGAACCAAGCCGACCTCATGAAGCAGGCTCGCATCGTTCCCGAGCAGGAAAACGGAAAGCTCGTC
>JBDTFL010000390.1:0-3052 GCA_039937955.1 Polyangiaceae bacterium
CGTCGAGACCGAAGCCATTCGTCTGACGAGCGAGGAGCGAAAGCTTCGTGATGAGCAAGCCGGGCAGCTGCTCGACGAGATCGACACGCTGAATCGCGAGCGCCTCGCGCTGCTCGATGTTCTTTCGCCCGCCAAACGCAGCGCGATCACCGGTTTTTCGAGTGCAGGTTTCGATCAAGCCGCGTCGGAGCTGCGACAGCTCACGCTTGTTCTGCGCTACCACCGCTACGTCGTCACTGGATGGATCACGTCGCTCGGTCACTCCGATCGCGCACTCGCGAAAACGCTCGGCGATGATGTCGTCGGCATCGTCGAGGGCTTGCTTCTGTTCGCCGGCTTTTTCTGGTGGCGTCGTCGCTCGAACCCGCTCTTTCGGGCATGGCGCGCGCGTGCGCACGAGAGCGATCGCATCGAACGCCTGGCGACGCCCAGCCTCGGAACGCGTGTGCTCACGTTCGCATCGCAAACGCACAATCCGCTGGAATGGCTTCTCTTCTTGTTGTTGCTGACATGGCTCCTCCCGAGCTCAGTCCAAAATATTCTCGAGGTGCGAGTCATCTCGTCGATCATTACGTGGACCTTCGGCGCAGCGTTCGTCGTCGATTCCATCAACGCGTTCGCGAGCTCCGACCGCAGCGGCGCGAGCGAAGGCTCGACGGTGGAAGTCGCAACGCTCCGCTTACGATCGTTGCGCTTGGTCGGCCGAACCGTCGTCGTGTTCGGGCTGGTCCTCGTCATCAGCTCGATGGTCGTCGGTCGCGGCACCATCTATAGCTGGGTTTTCTCGACGTGCTGGCTCGCGTCGATTCCGATTTTGCTCCTCCTCGTACGTTGGTGGCGCGCCGTCGTCTTTCGTCGAACCGATCTCGTTCGCAAAAAATCGGCGTTTCAAAAATGGGTGCTCGCCAACCGCAACGGATGGTCCAGCTTCCCCGCCGCAACCGCCGGCGGCGTGCATCTTTTCGTCATCGGCACCATCCGCGTCACACGTAATTGGGTCAGTCGCTTCGACATCACGCGCCGTTTTCTCGCGTATCTCTTTCGTCGTGAGCTGACCAAGCTCGGAACCGATCAGCCTCAATTTGCCGTGCAGCCGATTGACGAACGCGCGTTCGCGGAGCTCGGTCCGGAAGTGATCTCGACGCAATGGGTGGCGACCGATCTGGAGGAGCCACTGACTCAGCTCATGACTCGCATCCGTGAGCGGCGCGGAGGTGTCATCGCTATCGTCGGCGAGCGAGGCCTCGGAAAGACGAGCGTGCTGCGTCGGATCAAACAAGAAGATGCGAGCGCGATCTCGATCGAAACGCCGACGACCGATCTCGCGGAGCTGCGCAGGCTCCTCGCAAAAAGTGTCGCTATCGACGCTGCGGCAACACTCGAAGACGCAGCAAAAGCGCTCGATGAATCGGGGAGCATTCATGCAGTTTTGCTCGACGACGCGAATCACTTCGTTCGGCCGTTGATTGGAGGTCTTGCCGCATTCGACGCGCTCCTTGCAGCCGCGAGCAAGCACTGCACGACGACCACGTGGGTCTTCACCCTCGACGCCGTGATCTGGCAATTTTTGGAGCGCTCACGCGGCGCGCGTCCGATGTTCGACGACGTCATCCGCATTGCGCCGTGGCGCGAGGAGGAGATCGTCACGCTGCTTCGCTCCCGCACCGAGCAAGCGGCGATCACGCCGAGCTTCGAGCATCTGCTTGATCGACTTCCGGCAAACGCGGACGAGGTCGACAAGCAGGAAGCGATCACGCAACGCGCGCGCGACTACTACCGTCTTCTCTGGGACTACGCTTATGGCAACCCGGCGGTTGCGCTTCACATGTGGCGTCGCTCGCTCGGTGTCGACGCAACCGGCGCGACCGCGGTTCGTCTCTTCACCGCAATGGACACGTCCGACCTCGAGCGACTGCCAGACCGCGCCGTGTTCGTGCTGCGCGCCGTTCTGCAATTGTCGCCCGCTCATCCAACGCAAATCGCCCAAGCGACGATGCTCCGAGCCGCCGACGTCGCGGACGCGCTTCGCTACGCGTTGTCGCGCAACTACATCGAGCAACACGGTGAAACGTATTCGGTCACGTGGACGTGGTTTCGCGCGCTCACGCTTTTTCTCCAACGGCGGCATTTGCTGGTGCTGCGATGAAACCCCGTAAAAATGGTGCATTCATGAGGATCGGCATTCAACGCACGACTGCGCTCGCGATGTTTCTCGCGCTCTCACTGACCAGCGCCTCAGCGTTCGCGCAGGACGCGCCCGACGTCACGAAGCTCGTCGGAATCATCCGCTGGGGTGGTTTGCTTCTTTCGTTCGTCGTCATCGTCGCGGCGATGGTCGTGCTTCGCATCGTCGAAAATATCTCGACGCGCTTTTCACAACGCTTCGCGAATCGTCGACCGACGATCCAGAAATACGAGTCGGTCGCGCGCTTCCTCATCTACATCTTTGCGCTGGGCGTTGCGCTCTCGCTCAGTCTTCATCTCGACGCGACCACCATCGCGTTGGTCGGCGGCACGTTCGCCGTCGCGATCGGATTTTCGATGCGCGATCTCGTCTCTTCCTTTATCGCGGGCATCACGATCATGTTCGATCGACCATTCCAAGTCGGCGATCGCGTCACGTTTGCGGGCGAGTACGGCGACATCATCAAGATCGGATTGCGCAGCGTGCGCATGAACACGCTCGATCACAACATCATCACCATCCCCAACAACAAGGTCCTCACCGACGTCACCTCGAGCGGCAATTGGGGCAACCTCGAGATGCAGACCGCGTTCGATTTCTACATCGGCATCGATCAAGATACCGAGCTCGCCGCCGAGCTGATTCGCGAGGCGTGCTTGACGAGCCCGTATGTATTTTTCGGGGAGCCGGTGCCCACGTTCGTGAAGCAAGTGGTGCTGCAGGACTACTTTGCGATGAACATCAAAGTGCGGCCGTACGTGTTCGACTGCAAATACGAGAAGCCGTTCGAAACCGACGTCCATCTGCGCGTCGCCGCGGCGTTTCGTGCACACGGCATCCAGCCGCCTGCCGTGCTGCTACGGACTG